>CBDTVQ010000227.1:0-4125 GCA_965364045.1 uncultured Tessaracoccus sp.
GGACGGCGAGAGTTGCGAACCAGAATCGTCGGGGGGAAGCGGATAACGCGCCAAGAGTTGGACCGCAGACGACGGTGAACGACCTATCGGATGAGTCGCCCGTCGGCCAGATCGAACAGCATGGGCAGCACATCGCCCGTGCGCAGGCCGCTGTGTTCGTGTTCGCTGGTGACGCGCACCCGGACACTTGGCATCAGTGCCGCGGTGGTCATGGAGTGCTCGACGGGGACGAAACGGTCGTCGTAGTACACCGCTGCCGCGCCCTCGACGCCTGACGCTGCGATGGCGTCTGCGTCGTACAGCTTTGGCCATTCGACCTGCGCCAGCGCGTCGGCCACCTCTTTCCATGGCTGGAACGCAGGCACGGTTTCCGCCCATTGCTGTCGGATGTGTTCTCCCGTCAGCAGCGTGGAGTCCGCCTTGAAGTCCTCGGGCTCGGCACGCTCTGCCGCCCAGTTGGTGACCACGCCGTCGGCGTAGGAGGACTCGTGCAACACGTAGTAGAGCGGATTGCGGCCACGGAAGGACAGGGCACCGGCCAGATCATGGCGGAACGCGTTGGTGGCGACGTCCTGGTCCAGGATCCCCCAGAGTGTCTGCCATCCCTGGTCGCTGCCGAGCAGCATGCCGAGCGACCGGAGCCGGGAGGCTGACAGAACCTCGCCGTCGGGCAGCACGATCTGGCCCGAACCTGCCAGGTCAGCGAGCCGCCGCATGGCGTCCCGCTGCTCGGGAAACCGGCGGTAGTACTGCTGGCTGGCCTCACGCATCTTGTCGTATGTCAGCGCGTACACGTCCTCGGTGGGGTGACCGATCCCGCTCAACCCACCGGTGAAGTAGACGCGATCCAGCGACGCCGCATCCGTGCTGAGGTACGCAAGGGTGGTGAAGCCCCCGAATGACTGCCCCAGCGTGTTCCACGTAGCTGCGCCCAGGTGCTCGCGCATCGCCTCTGCATCACGGACTATCGAATCGGCTCGCATGTGCGTCAGATACTCGACGACGGCATCGGTGCCCGCTTCGAGGATCGCATCGGATACCGGCGTCGACTTCCCCGTTCCCCGCTGGTCCAGCATCACGACGCGGTGGTACTTGAGAGCATCATCGAGCCACGACGGCGAGGAAGGTGTGGCCAGGACACGCGGCGCCTCTGACCCGGGACCGCCCTGGAGGAAGACGAGGAACGGAAGGCTCTCTCCACCTTCGCGGGTCGCCACTGAGGCGTGCACGTCGATGGTGCGCCCGTCGTCGCCGTCCCCCCGGATGAGAGGGACAGAAATGGTGTGGTCTTCGATGGTGAGGTCTCGCATGCGGCGCGTCGTGGTCATGCATCCGAGCCTAGAGGTATCGCTGACACCACCTGCGAGCCGCCATCGCTTCAGATGAAACGGACCCAGTTGGGCCCAAGGCCCGTCTCCACGCGATGGAGCTGAACCAGGGCGCCATCCTCCAGCCTGTACAACGCCGCGCTTCCGGAGAGCTCACCCACCACAACCAGCCGGGCGCCGTCCGGGGACGCTGCCAGACCGCGTGGCTGCTGCTCGGTGGCTGTGATGACGGCACCCTCCACCAGATGGCCTTCAGCATCGAGAGGGAGCGCGGTGATGGTGGATGCGGAGCGTTCGGACGCCACCACCCAACTCTCCCCTTCTGCCAATGCAAGGTCAGCACCCCAGATGAGGCGATCCTTTCGGGGATCCCGTCCGTACTCACTCCTGCCGAGACCGCCGGCCGTGTCATGCCCGGCCAACGACTCGGCTTCCGTGAGGCTGCCGTCGTCTGCCCTGTCGAAGCGTATGACCTCACCGGTGAACTCGGTCAGAAGATAGACGTTACGGCCATTTGCCGACACGACGAGGTGCCGGGGACCGGAGCCGGGTGGGCACGCCACCGTGGGCTCAGGCAACTCGTTCAGCCGTGCGTCGGCGCCGATGGAGAACTGCGCGATCAGGTCATCACCCAGCGACACGAAGTACGCGTTGTTCCCCTGCGGATCCGGCACCGCTGCATGCAGATTCCGGTACTCAAGAGAGGACACCACACCCGAGAGTTCGCCATCGGTGACGAGCCATGAGGCACCCCAACCGCCGTCATACGAGGCCCCGAGCAGCACGTCGCCACTCAGCCCCAGGTAGGACAGTGAGTCCTCGACGTCACAACGTGACCTCTCGAGCAGCTCACCCGTGCCGCGATCCAGGTGCAGGGTCACGATGGCTGGATGGGGGTCCTTCACAGCCACGTACACGAGGCTGCGAGCCCCGTCGACAGCGAACGTGCTGCACCCCACTCCAACTTCTGTCTCTGCAAGGAGTCGCAGTTCATCGTCGACGAGCCGGAAGGCGGAGACGGTGCCGCCCTTGTCATTGCCAATCAGGATCACGGATTCTTCAACCATGCACTCCATCGTAGGCCCGACGCTGCGAACACCTACGGGATGTTCCATGGATGCTCCAGGAGGCGCAGCATTTCGGGCGATTTCACGATCGGATAGAATCCGTCCACGTGACCAACGACTTCTTCTCCGCCATCCTTTTCGACTGCGACGGAGTCCTCGTGGATTCCGAACCCATCACCCACAGTGTCCTGCGAGCCATGTTGATGGAACTGGGATGGGATATCAGCGAGCGCGAGACTCTGGAGCGCTTCGTCGGCAAGTCCTTCCTGGACGAGCGACGCATCATTCACGAGCACACCGGTCACCTCATCGACGAGAAGTGGATCGAAAAGTTCCGCGTCCGTCGAGACGCCGCACTTCGTGCAGGACTGGCACCCATTCCGGGTGCGGTGGAAGCAGTGCGCCAGGTGGCCGAGGCAATGGGACAGAGCTTCGCATGCGTCAGCGGGGCGGACCGCGGCAAGATCGAGATGCAGCTCGGCATCGCAGGTCTGGATGAACTTTTCGGGGATCGAGTCTTCAGCGGGATGGAGATGGCACACAGCAAGCCCGCCCCTGACGTCTACCTTGCGGCAGCAGCCGCGCTGGGCGTGGATCCCAGTACCACCGCCGTCGTGGAGGATTCCGTGGCGGGAATCCAGGCAGGTGTTGCCGCCGGTGCGACGGTCTTCGCCTTCGCTCCTGTTGGCAGGCCCTACAGCCCGGTGGAACAGCTGCTGGCGGCGGGCGCACACCATGTCCTGGAATGCATGTCGGATCTGCCGTCACTCCTGTTGGACGTCTCGACGCTGCGCAAGTCCGCCTGATTCCGAACGGACGCCCGGGTCCCATTTGCACTGATAGAACGTGGCACGGGACCGGCCACAGAGGTCGCTCTTCGGCCCAACTACAGTTGTTCCATGTCAGGTCACAGTCTGAGCGACGCAGTCGTCGCAGTCATCGGCGCCAGCGGTGCCCTCGGGTCGATCATCTCCCGCGAGTTGGCTGATCGCGGCTCAAAAGTGATCCTCGTGGGGCGCAGCGAGGAGCGCCTGCGGGACGTGGGCATCGAGGATGCCACCGTGGTCGTCGCCGACCTCACGGACGCCACGGCGGGCGACTCCGTCGTCGCGGCAGCCAAGGAGGCACATGGCCGCCTGGACGGGGTGATCAACGCCGCTGGTGTCGTCGCCTTCGGATCGCTGATAGACACCGAGGACGCGATCATCGAAGAACTCTTCATGACAAATGTCATCGGCCCACTCTTTCTCCTGCGACGGGTGACGCCGCTGCTGGTGGAGGCGAAGGGCTTCGTCGTCAACATCTCCGCCGTGGTGGCCGAGAAGCCGATGGCAGGCATGGCCGCCTACTCCGCAACGAAGGCGGCGCTGACTGCTGCCAGCCATGCGTTGGGCCGCGAGTTCCGCAAGTCCGGACTGGATGTCTACGACGTCCGGCCGCCCCACACCGAAACTGGTTTGGTCAACCGCACCCTTGCCGGTCAGGCTCCGAAGCTTCCTGAAGGTCTGGCACCAGAGGTCACGGCGAAGCGAATCGTCGATGCCATCGAGGCCGGCCAGTTCGACGTCACGGCAGCTGACTTCTCCTCCTGAGCGTGGAGAATCCCTCGGAGGGGGGTCCACCTCCGAGGGACCGTGTGGTTCAGCGTGTGCGGGCCAGCCGCCAGATTGGTACCGGGTGATGCGTTCTAAGGGTGCCGAAGTCCGCTCTTCGTGCCGCGCCACGCGTCC
>CBDTVQ010000228.1:0-4103 GCA_965364045.1 uncultured Tessaracoccus sp.
GTAGCCACCTCCGCCACTGGCCCGGTAGTTGTTGAGCGCCATGACGAAGGAGTCACCGTCGCCGACCGGCTTTCCGTTGGGATACGTCAGTCCTGTGATGCGCTCACCGACGGGCTGGGAAATGTCGATGCTGTAGTTGAGCCCTGCGAGGATGTCGTAGTTGTAGTCCGGCGTCGGACCGGGACGCTCCCCGTCGTATTCGGCGTTCGTGCCAGTCTCCGGATCAAACATGGATCCCTCCTCCACCTGATTGAAATACTTGGCGGAGAACTCCAGGTAGTCACGCAACTGCGCACCATTCAGTTCCACCGCCTGCAGCGTGTTCTCGTAGATGTAGAGCCCGGCGATGTCACGGATGGTCACCTGCCCCTTGGGGAAGATTGCAGTGCGCGAGAACGGCGCCGCAATGGAGATGAGCGTTGCATCACCCAAATCATCACCGAGTGCATCGGCGACCGTCTCCGTCTGCACATGGTTGATGAAGTCGATGATCGGCGTGTCCTCGTAGCGCGAGGTGTCCGCCTTCAGTTCGGTCACGGATTCTGCCACCGGCGTGTTCACGTAGTCGATCGTCGTCTGGTGCTTGTCTGCCAGGAGGCCCTTCAGCGTCTGGTCCTCGGACGTGATCTCATAGCCGTACTTGGCCACGGCGTTCGGGGCATTGCCCTCACTCCAGTCCACCATCCAGCCCTCGCCGTCGTCGGTGTCGGGAACGAGCTGGAGTGTGGTGCGGGTGACGCTGCGTGCCCAGTAGTAGGGCTGGGTCAGCAGCACCTTCTCCCCCGCGACGTTGGTGATGATCGTCTCCGGGTCGTCCCGGTGGGTGTGCCCGAACAGGATGTAGTCGATGCCCGGCACCTGATGAGCAACGTTGTTGATGACGTTCTCGTACAACTCATCCGCGTCGTAGCCTTCATCGGGTGCGCCCCCCTTGCCGCTGTGGGCGTTGATGACAACGACGTCAGCCTGCGCAGCCACGATGGGTACCCACTCCTTGGCCGTCTCCACCAAATCCCGGAACTTCAACTTACCGTCCACGTACTGCTTGTCCCAGATGCGCACACCCGGGGTCACCAGGCCGATGATGCCCACCTTCACGGTTTCGCCGTCGATGGTCCGCTCGATGATCTTGTACGGGGAGAGCCATGGTTTCCCGGTGGCGGCGTCAACGACGTTGGCACCCAGGAGTGCAGGTCCACCGACGTCGGTCTGCAGGTCACGCTCGTAGGCCTTCAGCATGTCCAGGCCGTAGTTGAACTCGTGGTTGCCAATCCCCAACGTGTCGTAGCCAATGTGGCGGAATGCCTGCGACATCGGATGTTCATCCTCGCCGGCAAGGACCGCCTCCCTGCCGTCGCCGTACCCGTAGTAGTAGGTCAGGGGCGTGCCCTGGATCACATCGCCACTGTCCATGACGACGACCGACTCAGCACCCACCTCATCGCGGACGTCACTCACGTAGGACGAGACGCGGGTCAATCCCAGGACGTCAGCCTGTTTGCTGTACTCGGCGTTCGCGAAGTAGTCCCAGTTGTAGATGTGGCCATGGACGTCAGTGGTGCCAAGGAGCGTGAGATCGATGCTGTCGGCATCGGCTTGGGCCGGACTGGCCAGGCCACTCATCGTCATGAGCGCCAGAGCGGCAACAGCGATTCCGGCAGCGGATCTGCGCATAGGTGAACCCTTCGAGTCAACGGAGAATGCATCGCACCCATTGCGACGCTGCATCCGGCCCTGACAAGGCTAAGGATGGCGAGTGTGGACTGTCAATCAACCGCGGGGAGGCACCGCCGCAACCCAGGGGGATGGGTGGAGCGTGCCTCGTCGGCAACCAGGTTTCCCTGGAACCGGAGCCCGTCACCAGGGATTACTGCCTACGACTACTCTCAATCCGTGAGCGGCGACTACCTTGAGATCAACCAGGCCAACTGGGATGACCGTGCCCTGCTTCACCGGCATTCCGCCGGCTACGACCTGGACAGGTTCCGCCAGAATTCAGAAGCTGTGAGCGATGTCGTTCGCTTCGATCTACCACGACTCGGGAACATCTCGGGGCTGGATGTGGTGCACCTCCAGTGCCACATAGGCACAGACACCCTGTCGCTGGCCCGGCAGGGCGCCAGCCTCACCGGACTCGATTTCAGCCCCAATGCAATTTCGGCGGCCCGCGACCTCGCAGAGGAGACCAGCGCGCACATCACCTACGTCTGCAGCGACGTCTACGACGCGGTGGAAGTTCTGGGAGCACAACGCTTCGACGTGGTCTACACGGGCATTGGAGCCATCGGCTGGCTACCGAGCATCCAGCGGTGGGCCAGCACGGTTGCAGGTCTTCTCCGTCCAGGTGGAAGACTCTTCATCCGTGAAGGTCACCCGATGCTCTGGGCGATGGATGACCCACGGCCGGACGAATTGCTGGTGATCCGTTATCCCTACTTCGAAACCGAGGCACCCTCAGTCTGGGAGGACGCGCAATCCTACGTCGAGACATCCCGACCGCTGGAGAACACCACCACCATGGAATGGAATCACGGGCTCGGCGAGATCGTCACCGCCCTGCTGGACAATGGCATGCGACTGACCCAGTTCCTGGAGCATGACTCGGTACCGTACCTGGCGCTGGGCGACTACATGGAGGCCCACCCCACGCTCCCCGGCGAGTTCTGGCTCAAGGAAGGTCGCGACCGACTCGCCCTGAGCTACACCCTTCAGGCCGTCAAGGAGAGCTGAGCGAGCACGCCGCGCCATTCCAACAGGGGGTGTGTGCGCCCAGCAGACCAGTACTCTCCTCACCGCCACAGCTACACTCGCCAAGGCATTTCCCGGCTTCCGCAGATCAACCGACTCGTTGGAGTGAAACACCTTGCAGCACTCGACCCCCCGAGAGCAACAACCCGTGTGGCGTCTGGCCGGAATGCCCTCCGTGCTCATCCTCACGGTGGCTGGGTTCGCGGGGTTTGCGGTGCTTCTGCCGGTGGCGCCCCTGTGGGCCGTCCAGGGCGGTGCCGACGAGGCTGGTTCAGGATTGGTCAACGGGATTCTCATGCTTGCGACAATTCTGACCCAGGGCTTCGTGCCGAGGCTGGTGCGCCGTTTCGGGGCCGCCCGCGTACTCGGGACCGGACTGGCGTTGCTCGGCGGACCGTCGCTGTTGCATCTTGTTTCCGGCGAACTCGGGTGGATCCTGGCACTGTCGGCGGTGCGGGGAATTGGGTTCGGCATCCTGACGGTCTGCGGATCTGCTGCCGTCGCCCGCCTCGTGCCACCAGTTCGGCACGGCGCCGCCATCGGCGCCTACGGAGCTGCCATCGCAGTGCCACAAGTACTCCTGCTGCCCATCGGAGCGTTGCTCGTGGAGACGGTCGGATTCTGGCTCGTCTTTGCACTGGGGACGCTTCCGTTGATCGGTATCGCGTTCGCTCCCCGGTTCGGTCGGGCCTGGCACGGCAGTGACGTCGACACACTGAACACTGCCCCAGGAGGGAAGGGAAATGGCCGCAGTAAGTGGTTGCCGGAGGGGCTCCTCCGTCCCGTTCTCCTGTTGCTCGGAGTGACGCTCGCTGGTGGTGCACTGATCACTTTCGCGCCGCAGATGGTCTCCGCCCCCCTTGCAGCAACCGGAGGGTTGGCACTTCTCACGATCATGGCCGCCATCACCCGGTGGGGTGTCGGCGGCTTTGCTGACCGACACGGCACACGCCCCTTCCTGGGTCCGCTCGTGCTGCTGACATCTGCTGGGCTCACCCTTGCTGCGTTCGCCGTCTCGGACCCGACGTCGACGCGAGTTCTCCTGTTTCTGTTCTCGATGGCCCTCACCGGCATCGCCTACGGCGGCCTGCAGAACCTCACTCTGCTGCTCTCCCTGAATGCGGTGCGACGCGAGGAGTACGACACCGCGAGCGCCGTGTGGAACATGGGATTCGACGCGGGCACCGGCGCCGGCTCAATCCTCATCGGATCGCTCGCTGCAGGCCTGTCGTTTTCTCCCGCGCTGCTCGTGGCGGCCGGAATCTCTCTTGCCACGCTCCCGCTTGCCCTCGTGCCGGGACGCCGCCGCACGTGAACCCTGCTCTCAGTCGAGAACGGCAGCCGTCGCCGCGGCG
>CBDTVQ010000229.1:0-4099 GCA_965364045.1 uncultured Tessaracoccus sp.
TGGCCGACGCGCGCTGATCTTTGTGGGCCAGGTTGACCCCGGCTCGGACATCGAGGCGCGTTTCAAGGGATTCGCCACGGCGCTGGAGCGTGAAGGCTTTGAGGTGCCGGCCAACGTGGCTGTTCCCATGGACGAGGGCACAGGGCGACAACTGGCCCGGGACATGGTCGCCGAGGGGTTGGTGTACGACGCGCTGGTGTGCGGAAACGACGAGATCGCCGTCGCCCTGGTCCACGAACTCCAGGAACTGGGGATCGACGTGCCGTCCCGGATCAGCGTCGTCGGCTGGGATGACATTCGCGTGGCGCGGTACTTGCGTCCAGGGCTCACCACCGTGAGTCAACCCGTCGCCCAGTTGGGCGCTCTGGCTGCTGAACACCTCCACCGCCTCCTGGCGGGGGAGAACGTGGACGACCGGATCGTCCTGCCCACCACAATCGTGCACCGACAGTCGTGCGGATGCACGCCGAAGAACCGAACCACCACTCAAAGAGGAGAGTCATGAACAAACGAATAAGGGTTGCAGCAGCGCTCACGGCGCTGATTGCACTGGCAGGCATGTCCGCATGCGGACGCGATGACGGCGGGGGCGCCACGAACGAACCCACCCAGCAGGCGGTCTCCGAGGGCAGCGCCAGCGGAACACTGACCATGTGGGCGATGGGCACCGAAGGTGAGAAGCTGCCTGATCTGGTCAAGAAGTTCGAGGCTGACAACCCGGACGTGACAGTCGAGGTCACAGCCATCCCCTGGGATTCGGCGCACGACAAGTTCACCGCTGCCATCGCGGCTGGCACGACCCCGGATCTCGCCATGGTCGGCACCACATGGATGGGTGAGTTCATCGGCCTCGGTGCACTCGACCCGACCCCGGAGATGATCGATCCCTCAAAGTTCTTCGAGGGTGCGCAGGCAACGACTGTCGTGGACGACGCTTCCTACGGCGTGCCGTGGTACGTGGAGACGCGGCTTGTGTTCTACCGCACCGATCTCGCTGAGCAGGCTGGGATCACCGAGGCTCCCACCACATGGGAGGGGCTGAAGGACATGGCCAAGGCCATGCAGGAGAAGGGCGGCTCCAAGTGGGGCATCAGCCTCCAGCCCGGCGCCACCGGGTCGTGGCAGAGCGTTGTGCCCTTCATGTGGTCCAACGGTGGGGAGCTCATGAACAAGGACATGACCGAGTTCACGTTTGATGAGGAGGCGAACGTCGAGGCGTTGGCCTACTACCAGTCCTTCTTCACCGACGGCATCGCCAACAAGGCGCCCGCTCAGGGCACCACGGAAGCGGACTTCGCCTCGGGTGACGCACCGATGTTCATCTCCGGTCCCTGGATGATGGGCGCAGTTGAAGCGGCTGGCGGCGAAGGCTTCGCCGACAAGTACGACGTCATGGTCATGCCTGAGAAGAAGACGAGTGCATCCTTCGTTGGTGGCTCCAACCTCGGTGTGTTCAAGGACACGAAGAATCGCGATGCGGCATGGAAGCTGGTCGATTTCCTGACGACGGACACCACACAGGTGGAGTGGTTCGGGATGTCCACGGACCTGCCCTCGGTCAAGTCTGCATGGGACGACGAAGCGCTCAAGGGCAACGAGAAGCTCGCCAAGTTCGGTACCCAGCTCGAGACGGCTTTCGCTCCGCCGCCCGTCGAGACCTGGGAACAGGTTGCTGCCAGTCTCGACGCGCAGGTGGAGAAGGTCACCAAGACCGGAACCGATCCTGCCGAAGCGTTGAAGACCGTGCAGCAGGAAGCCACCGCCATCGGGATCGGCTGAGCGAGCATGTCCACCGCCACTATTGAGCGGAAGCCCCGCTCGCGTTCCGGCAAGATCGGGAACGCGAGCGAGGCCAGGGCAGGACTCATCCTCGCCGTCCCCTTCCTCCTCCTGTTCGGCGTCTTCACGTTGTGGCCGGTGTTCCAATCGATGTTCATGAGCTTCACCGATACGAGGGTGACGGACATCCGTACCCCGTTCTCGGTGAACTTCGTGGGCCTGGACAATTACGCCAAGGCGTTTGCTGACCCTGTCTTCCGACGGGCGGCGCTCAATACCGGCGTCTTCGTCGTCGTCGGTGTCCCGTTGACCATTGCGGCGGCGCTCGCCGCTGCGGTGGCGCTGGACAAGGGCATCACGCGATTCCGCGGTGTCTACAGGGTGGGTTTCTACACGCCGGTCATCACGAGCATCGTTGCCGTGGCGGTTGTCTGGAGGTTTCTGCTGCAGCCCGACAGCGGTCTGGTCAACACCGTGCTGGGTTTCATCGGGATCGACGGCCCGAACTGGCTCGGCGACACGCGCACCTCACTGCTGTCGCTCATCGTCATGGCCACCTGGCGCAACTTTGGCACCGGCATGATCATCTTCCTGGCCGGGCTTCAGTCCGTGCCATGGAACCTGCACGAGGCCGCATCCCTCGACGGGGCCTCCAGTTGGCAACGATTCTGGAATATCACGCTCCCGCTGCTGCGCCCAACCCTGCTGTTCGTGATGGTCACCACCACCATCGGCTACCTGCAGTTCTTTGAAGAGCCGTTCGTCATGACCCAAGGTGGTCCGCTCAACAGCACCGTCTCGGCGTCCATGTACACCTACCAGCAGTTTGGCTTCGGTAACTACGGCGTCGCTGGCGCCATGGCCTACCTGACGTTCCTTGTGATCGTCGTTGTCACGATCATTCAGTTCCGGCTCACGAGGGAGAAGTGATGACCCGCTCGACGTCGCGCTGGTGGCTCTACGCCATCCTCAGCCTGTTGCTGCTCCTGGTCATGACACCGTTCATCTGGATGGTGCTGGGCAGCCTCAAGACGCAAGGGGAACTCCTGCGCGTCCCGCCCACGTGGATACCGGAGAACCCCACTTTCGACAACTTCATCCGACTGTTTCAGCGGCTGCCGTTCGCCCAGTTCTTCCGCACCTCCGTCATCGTGGCGGTGGTGGTCACCGGCGCCAACCTCATCTTCTGTTCGATGCTGGGCTACGCGCTTGCGCACCTGAAGTTCCCGGGCAAAAGGATCGTCTTCGGTGCAGTCCTGGGGACCCTCATGATCCCTGGCCTGGTCACCTTCATCCCCCAGTTCGTGCTCGTCGTGAACATGGGACTGGCCGACACCATCCCGGCGCTGTTTTTGCCATTTCTCGCCGCACCGTTCGGTGTGTTTCTGATGCGGCAGTTCTTCCTGGGGACACCACGCGATTTGCTGGAGGCTGGACGACTCGACGGTGCGAGCGAACTCGGCATCTTCTTCCGGATTTTCCTGCCGTTGGCGACACCCGCCATGGCGACGCTCGGCATTCTCACCTTCCTCGGGTCGTGGAACAACTTCCTGTGGCCCCTGGTGGTTTCCAGCAGCGAAAAGACCTACACCCTTCCCGTGGCGCTGGCGCTGGTCTCAACAGGCCAGAACCAGACCGATTACGGACTCCTCCTGGCCGGCGCCTGTGTCGTCGTCCTTCCCATCGTTCTCGTCTTCCTGTTCTTCCAGCGCTACTTCATCGAGGGCGTTGCAAGCACCGGTATCAAGTGATCCCCCCACTCTTGACCAACAAGGAGCTTTTGCCATGACACAACCGATTTCTCGCAGGATGTTGCTGGGCGCGACCGCCGGCGCAGGTGCGGCCACCGCACTCTCCGCACTCCCAGCCGCCGCCAACCCCCACCATCAGAAATGGCCGGGCCACGACGAGCAGTTGCATGCGTGGGCCAGGGACACGTGGACCTCCATGGCTGCCATGGAGGACCCGAACTCCGGACTGGTGGCCGACAACATCGACGGAGGTCTGACAATACGCAGCGGCTACACCTCACCCACCAACATTGGCGGCTACCTCTGGAGCTGCATCGTCGCCCGCGACCTCAAGATCATCAACCCCGGTGAGTGCCGCAACCGCATCAACCGGACCCTGCGCACGCTGGCGCGCATGGAGAAGCACGATCAGAGCGGCATGTTCTACAACTGGTACGACGAGGCCTCAGGGGAAGTCCTGTACACATGGCCGGAGGACGACAACATCGTCTACCCGTTCGTCTCCAGCGTCGACATGGGCTGGTTGGGGGCGGCGTTGCACGTCGTTGCCGAGGCCGATCCCGCAAACA
>CBDTVQ010000230.1:0-4085 GCA_965364045.1 uncultured Tessaracoccus sp.
TCGTCCTCGATGAGCGCCTTGGTGAAGGTCCCGTCCTGGATCTCGGTGAGGACCTGCTTCATGGCCTCCTTGACGGCCGGCGTGATGATGCGCGGCCCCGTGACGTAGTCACCGAACTCGGCGGTGTCGGAGATCGACCAGCGCTGCTTGCCGATGCCGCCCTCGTACATGAGGTCGACGATGAGCTTGAGCTCGTGCAGGCACTCGAAGTACGCGACCTCGGGCTGGTAACCGGCCTCGGTCAGGACCTCGAAGCCAGCCTGGACGAGCGCGGAAGCGCCACCACAAAGCACGGCCTGCTCGCCGAACAGGTCGGTCTCGGTCTCCTCGGTGAAGGTGGTCTTGATACCGCCGGCGCGCAGGGCGCCGATGGCCTTGGCGTAGCTGAGGGCCAGCGGCCAGGCATTACCTGTGGCATCCACCTCGACGGCGATGATGGCGGGCACGCCACGACCATTGGCGTACTCACGACGCACCAGGTGACCGGGGCCCTTGGGGGCGACCATGCAGACATCGACGCCCTCGGGGGGCGTGATGTAGCCGAAGCGAATGTTGAAGCCGTGCGCGAAGAACAGGGCGTCACCCGGTGCCAGGTTGGGCTCGATGTCCTCGGCGTAGACCTTCCGCTGTACCTGATCGGGAGCAAGGATCATGATGAGATCTGCTTCCTCGACGGCTTCGGCGACGGTCACCACGCGCAGGCCTTCAGCCTCCGCCTTGGCCGCCGACGGGCTGCCGGCCCGCAGTCCAACGCGGACGTCGACACCCGAGTCACGAAGGCTGAGCGCGTGGGCATGGCCCTGCGAGCCGTAGCCGATGACGGCAACCTGGCGATCCTGAATGATCGACAGGTCAGCGTCGGAGTCGTAGAACATCTCTGCTGCCATTTTTCTTGGTTTCCTTATTCTTCGATGTCGATTGACTAGGGAAAAACTACTGCTTCGGCTTGTGTTCGCTGAGCGTCTTGGCGCCGCGGCCCAGGGCAACCTGCCCGGACTGGACGAGCTCCTGGACGCCGTGGGACGAGAGCATCTCAAGCAGCGCTGCCAACTTCTCGCTGCTGCCGGTGGCCTCGATGGTGATGGAGTCCGCCGACACATCCACGGCCTTCCCGCGGAACAGGCTGACCACGTCGATGATCTGGCTCCGCGTATGGACGTCTGCCCGCACCTTCACCAGCACCATCTCTCGACGCACGGTGTTGGGCCCGAGTTCGAGCACCTTGCGCACCTCGATCAGTTTGTTCAGCTGCTTGACGATCTGCTCGAGCGCCGCGCCATCCTCGGCGTTGGCCACCACGGTCATGCGGCTGATCTCGGGCCGCTCGGTGGGGCCCACGGCCAGGGATTCAATGTTGAACCCACGGCGCGAGAACAGGGCTGCGATGCGGGTCAGGACGCCTGGTTTGTTGGAGACCAGGACGCTCAGGGTATGGGTACTCACAGCAGCTCCTCTTCCCAATTGGGGGCCATGTCGCGGGCCACTTGGATCTCGTCATTGCTGGTGCCTGCCGACACCATCGGAAACACCATCGCGTCCTTGTGGACGACGAACTCCACCACGACGGGGCGATCGTTGATCTCGAGAGCCCGCTTGATAGCGATCTCCATTTCCTCCTCGTTCGTGGCCTTCAGCCCCACGCAGCCCATGGCCTCGGCGAGCATCTGAAAGTTCGGGATGGATTCGGTGTGCAGATCAGTGTTGGAGTACCGCTCGTTGTAGAAAAGGCTCTGCCATTGGCGCACCATGCCCAGTGCATGGTTGTTGATCACGGCGATCTTGATGGGAATGTTGTTCAACGCACAGGTGACCAACTCCTGATTGGTCATCTGGAAGCACCCGTCGCCATCGATGCCCCACACGGTGCTCTCCGGGGAGGCCACCTTGGCTCCCATGGCCGCGGGAACGCAGAAGCCCATCGTGCCGGCTCCGCCCGAGTTCAACCACTTGTTGGGATGCTCGTGCGGCAGGTAGTGCGCAGACCACATCTGGTGCTGCCCGACGCCGGCCGCATAGATGGTGTCAGGCGGACTGAGTTCGCCGATTCGCTGGATGACTTCCTGCGGGGAGAGGCGCCCGTCCGGCGCCTCGTCCCAATTGGGCTGGTACTTGGCACGCATGCCCTTCAGCAGCGTGCGCCATGGATCGATCGCAGGTGGGTCCACACCCGTCAATTCCTCATTGAGCAACCGCATCGTTTCCTTGCAGTCACCCACGATGGGGATGTCGACGGCCTTGTTCTTGCCGATCTCGGCCGGGTCAATGTCAGCGTGGATCACCTTGGCGAACGGAGCGAAGCTGTCCAGCTTGCCAGTGACCCGGTCATCGAAGCGGGTACCGATGGCGATCAGCAGATCGGCCTTCTGCAGCGCGCCGACGGCCGCGACGGTGCCGTGCATGCCGGGCATGCCCAGGTTCAATTCGTGGGAGTCGGGGAGGATCCCCCTCGCCATCAGGGTGGTGACCACAGGGATCTGCGTGCGCTCGACGAGCTCGGCCAATTCCACATGGGCGCGGGCGCTGATCACGCCACCACCGATGTAGAGGACCGGTTTCTTGGCCTCCATGATCATCTTCGCGGCCGCGCGGATCTGCTTGATGTGCGGCTTTGTCGTCGGCTTGTAGCCGGGCAGATCCAATTCCGCCGGCCACACGAAGGGAGCGGTGTTGGACAGCGCGTCCTTTGCAATGTCCACCAGCACAGGCCCCGGGCGGCCGGTGGAGGCGATGTGGAATGCCTCCCGGATGGCCAGTGGGATGTCAGCTGTACGCTTGATGAGGAAGCTGTGCTTGGTGATGGGCATCACGATGCCGCGGATGTCCGCCTCCTGGAACGCGTCGGTGCCGATCGAGGTGGAATTCACCTGCCCCGTGATGGCCACCATGGGCGTCGAATCCATGTAGGCATTGCCGATCGGTGTCACCAGGTTGGTGGCGCCCGGCCCGGAGGTGGCGATGCACACACCCACTTTTCCGGTGACCATCGCGTAGCCCTCGGCGGCGTGACCGGCCCCCTGCTCGTGCCGCACCAGGATGTGGCGGATGCTGCTGTCGTAGAGCGGATCATACGCCGGCAGAATGGCACCACCCGGGATGCCGAACATTACCTCGACCCCGACTCGTTCAAGAGATTCAACGAGCGCCTGCGCGCCTGTCAGCAGCTGGTTGTCGATGTCCGACATGGTGCTTCTCCCTTCGGGTCATGGTCAAGATCTCAGCCAACAAAAAACCCCCGGCGCCGGATGGCACGCGAGGGAGCGTTTCGCTGGAGTTGCTGCGGCGAAACGCTTCAGAATACTACGAGGTGCTGTGCTGTGATCACGCCCACAGAATCTCCCACGACGTCACCTCATGTCAAGCAGTGGACGCTTCGTCCTACATGGTGAGACGGAACGAGCCCAAGATGAGCTCGATCCGTCCCTGCCGATTGCTGGATCAGGCCGCTGCTCGCTCCGGAGCCACGTCCGAATGTCTCATCGCTGGTCGAATGCTCATGAGTGCCCAACCAACGAGCCCGAACATGACCCCCAGGCCAATAACCATCGCCGAGACGCCGAAGGCGAGCACGGAGGTGAACAGGGAGGCACGCAGGAATGAAGCTGTCATGACGGTGCCGCGAGCATCGGAGTACTTGGCGGCCAGTTCCTCGTCGCCGGCAGCCTCAGCCTCGCCGGACAGAGCACCGAGTTCGGCGTAGGTCTTGCCCTCGGAAGCTCCGAGAGCATGCTTGTTGATGATGTCGGCCTGGGAATAGGCCGAGAACGGGCCGTCCACCTGATCGCCGGCCAGGAAGGCGGCGTCGTCCGGGACGGTGATGTTTTCGGCAGCCAGTTGCTGGCTGACCATTCCATAGGTAACCGCGCCTGCGACGATCATGATGATGCCCGCAACAAGCGAGACGATTCCGACGATCTTGGTGGTCTTCACAATTGTTCCAATCCTGGTGATTCCGGCCGAAGTCTCCGCCGGGTGTTATTCTGCACTACGAACCGTAGTGGCTCGCCGGCCGCTCCGACGAGCGACACACCCTCGTGATCAGAAGTCGTGAGAACCGTCAACCCTTCTCGTTGACGAGAAGTGCATGC
>CBDTVQ010000231.1:0-4083 GCA_965364045.1 uncultured Tessaracoccus sp.
AAGATGAGAGCCGTGAAGAAGTTGGTGATGGGCTGGACGAGGTGCTTCAGCTCCCACTCCTGGGCCGGGTCCACCCGCAGAACGGTGTAGCCCAGGTCATCATCCATGCCGACGACGTTGGTGTAGGTGTGGTGGCCCACGTTGTGGGACTTCTTCCACTGCTCAGCCGGCGACGCGAAGTCCCATTCCCAGGTGGAGGAGTGGATCTTCGGGTCCCTCATCCAGTCCCACTGCCCGTGCAGGATGTTGTGGCCGATCTCGGTGTTCTCGAGAATCTTCGCGACCGTGAGGCCGGCTGTCCCCACCAGAAATGCGGGCCAGAAACCGCTGAACAGTAGGACGCCACGGCTGGCGAGTTCCAGATGACGCTGGAGCCGGATGGTGCCACGGATGTAGTCGGCATCGTCCTCGTCTCGGGAACTCATGATCTCATCCCGCATGGCGTCGAGCTCGCGACCGATCGACTCGATGTCGTCGGGGCTCAGATGTGCGATGGGGTTGGGCTTGCCACTGGCGTGCGTCGCCGATTGTTCACCGGGGCGGGAAGACGTGATGCGGTTGTTCAGGGCGCGACTGCCGGTGGTGGAAGTCGTGGCATCCGCGTTGTCGGTGTGGGCTTGGGGTGTCTCAATGGTGGCAGTGCTCACGGGAGGAATCCTCAAAGCTTGATGCTGCATGGGCCGGCGGCTGCCGACACACAGGTTTGGATGAGGACCGGGTCCTCGTCGATGGCTCGGGTGGTCTCGCCGGTGCGCAGGTCACGCACCGAGCCGGAGGTCAGGGTGGCGACGCAGTTGAAGCAGATGCCCATGCGGCATCCTGAAGGCATGAGGACGCCGGCGTCCTCGCCGACATCGAGGATGGGGGTGGCCGCGGGGGCGTCCACGATCTTGTCCGAGCTGGTGAAAGTCACTTCTCCACCTTCACCCTCGGTCACGATGCGCGGACGGAAGCGCTCAACGTGGAGGCTGTCTGCAAGGCCGGCTGCGTCCCAGTGGGCTTCCGCGTCGTCCATCAGAGCCGTCGGTCCACACACCCAGACCGTGCGCTCCGCCCAGTCGGGCACCACCTCGCCAATGCTGCTGGCCAGGAGTGTGCCCTCCGTGGAAGTCAACCGCTCCACCAGAGTGAACTCGCCGGACGCCGCACGCTCGTGCAGTTCGTCGGCGAACAGCATCTGGGAGGCATCAGGTGATGAGTGCACCAGGACGGCGTCCTTGAACTGATGGTTGCGCAACATGCCCATCACGGGAGTGATCCCGCTTCCGGCCGTGATGAACAGCACCTTCGCGGGCTCTTGATCGGGCTGCGTGAAGTCTCCGGTGGCCTGGTCCAGCATCACCAGCCTGCCGGGACGCAGATGCTGGAGTACATGGTTGCTGACGCGGCCTTCGGGAATGGCCCGCACGGTGATCGTGATGAGCCCCTCGGAGTCCCGGACGGGGCTCGTGATGGAGTAGGCGCGCCACAGACGCACCCCGTCCACTTCCAGGCCAATGCGGATGTACTGGCCCGGGCGATGGCCTCTCCAGCCGCGGCCGGGGCGCAGTGTCACGGTGGTGGCGCTGCCCTCGTGACGTTCGACGGCCACGACGCGACCCCGGAGGTCGGCGCTCTTGCGCAACGGGCTGAAAAGGTCCAGGTAGTCACCGGGGACGAGCGGGGTGACGAGGGCGTTGAACAACCGCCCCACTGTTTTGCCTGCCAAGGCCAGGGGGCCGTTCGGATTGGTTCCGGCGGTGGAAGCTGCGTGCGACATTGTCACCATCGTAACCTACGCGACCGTAGGTAAGAACTTCTGATCACTCGCCAGGAGTGCTTTCCCCTACTCTTCGAGCTCAGTATTCAAGGCTATGGGCGGCACACGGAGAGTGAACTTTGCGCCACTTCCTGCCTGATTTCCAGCCCTGACAACGCCGCCGTGGGCATCTGCCGTGTGTGCCACGATGGAGAGTCCCAAGCCTGTGCCAGGGGTGTTGCGTGCCCGATCGGACCGGTAGAACCGGTCAAAGATGTGCTCCAGGTCCTCCTCGGCGATACCGGGGCCCTCGTCCACGATGGAGATGAGACCATCGGTGAGCGTCAGTGTGACCGTGCCCTCAGGTGGGGAGAACTTGATGGCGTTGTCCAGCAGGTTGGTGATGGCCCGTTCCAGGTTCTGGGCGTCACCGAGGCAGACCGTGTCATCAAGGTCGACGTCGAACGTGATCCCCGGACCACGGCGCCGGGCACGGGCGAGTGCGGACTCCACCACGTCCGAGAGGTGAAGGATCTCCGGCTTGCGAGCCAGATGATCATCCCGGGTGAGCGCCACGAGGTCTCCGACGAGCGCGGAGAACTCGCCGAGTTGGGCGGACACGTCATCAAGGATCTCTGATCGGGCGCCCTCGGGCAGCATGCCCGATTTGTCGTCGGCCACCAGTAGTTCAATGTTCGTGCGCATGGATGTGAGTGGCGTGCGCAGTTCGTGGCCGGCGTCGGCAATGAACTGCCGCTGTTGTTCCCGAGAGCTGGCAAGGGACTTCAGCATGCTGTTGAAGGATCTGGTGAGCTCACCCAGATCGTCGCGCCCATAGATGCGGATGGGATTGAGTTGGTCTGTCCGGGTCACGTTGCCCACAGCCATGGAGAGCCGACGCACGGGAGCCAGAGCGGTCTGGGCCGCCCACAGTGCGGTCAGGGTGGTGGCGAGGATGCCCGCGAGTCCAGAGACGAAAATGACCACCCTGAGTGACTGCAGGGTGGAGGAAAGGCCTGTCAGGGGGCGGCCGAACATCACGGCATAGGCCCTGGACTTGCCATCACCGTCCTCGAGCCTCACCGGCACGGAGACGACGCGGAACTCCTCTGCCGATTCGGTCATCAGCGAACGGGTGGAATAGCCCGTCTGCATACGGGCAACCGCGATCTCGGGCGCGCCCCCTGTCAGCAGTGAACCCTCCGCCGGAGTGGGTATGGTCTCGCCCTTTGCCGAGACCCTGGCGAGCCACTGATCCGTAATCCCTGGACCGTCCAGATCCGACAGGTTGGTGCGTGGGTCCTCAGCTATCAGGGTGGACGCAGCACGGGCCGACGACAGCAGTTCGCGATCAAGCTGGTCCAGCAGTGACACCCGGGTGATGACAAATGCCGTCATGCCAACGAAGAGCACGGCCACCGCAACGCTGATCCCGGTGAGCAGCGCAAGACGGCCCTGCAGGCTCTGACCGGTGAAAAGCCGCTCCACCCCTCGTCGCAGGCGGAACCACAGCGTTGGGATCACGGGGGGGTTTCGCGCAGGACGTATCCAATGCCACGCACCGTGTGAATCAGACGATCGCGCCCGCCCGCTTCAGTCTTGCGGCGCAGATACCCGATGTAGACCTCAAGTGAGTTGGCGGTTGCCGGGAACTCGAATCCCCAGACCTCGTTCAGAAGTGTGTTGCGTTCCATGACCTTGCGCGGATTCTCCAGGAAGGCCTGCAGGAGGGCGAATTCCGTGCGTGTCAGGGAAATGTGGGCGCCATCTCGTGTGACCTCACGGTGCTGGGGGTCCAGGGCGAGATCCGCGAACACCAGCGTCTTGGACTCAGAATCAGGAACTGCCTTGGCTCGACGTGTGAGGGCTCGCAGGCGTGCGAGGAGCTCGTCCAGGGCGAAGGGTTTGACCATGTAGTCATCCGCGCCGGCGTCCAGACCATCCACGCGGTCATCCACGGCGTCGCGTGCCGTCAGGATGAGGATGGGGACGTCATTGCCGCTCTCACGGAGCATGCGAGTGGTTTCCAAGCCATCAAGGCGGGGCATCATCACATCCATGATGACGGCGTCAGGCGTGTAGCCAGACAGTTTTGCGAGGGCCTCCACGCCGTCCTTGGCAGTGATGACCTCGTCTCCGGAGTACTTCAGCGAACGGGCCAAGGAGTCACGCACTGCCTGGTCGTCATCCACCACGAGGATTTGCATGTCCCTAGCTTCCCATCATCCACTGACAACCGTTAGCCGACACAGCGATGGCGGCTCCATGCGTTGACCGATGTGTCACGTTTGGCCGTCGCCCTTCAACGTCAGGGCACAGCACAGATGGCGACGGCGAGTCGCGAT
>CBDTVQ010000232.1:0-4080 GCA_965364045.1 uncultured Tessaracoccus sp.
TCATCCTCGACGTGGTGTACAACCACACCGCCGAAGGTGGCCACGCTGGCCCCACCCTGTCCATGCGGGGCATTGACCACCACGCCTACTACAGGCTCACCAATGACAAACGCCAGGACTACGACGTCACGGGCTGCGGCAACTCCGTCAACACCTCCGAGCAGATGGTGGCACAACTGGTTCTGGACTCCATGAAGTACTGGGTGCAGGAGATGGGTGTTGACGGTTTCCGCTTCGACCTCGCCACCACCCTGCTGCGCGATCGGAACCACCACGTGGTGCACGACCATCCGTTGAAGGTGGCCATCGACACTGATCCCGCTTTCAAGGACGTCAAGCTCATCGCCGAACCATGGGACGTGGGTCCCTATGGCTATCAGGTGGGCGCCTTCGGTCCCCGCTGGTCCGAGTGGAATGACCGCTTCCGGGACCACGTGCGCGATTACTGGCGCAGCTCAGTTCCCGGCGTGCAGGAGCTCGCCACGCGCATGTCCGGATCGCCGGACATCTTCGACACCTCCGGGCGGACACCGCAGGCCAGCATCAACCTCATCACGGCTCACGACGGCTTCACCATGCATGACCTCGTCAGCTACGACGTCAAGAAGAACCTCGCGAACGGCGAGTCCAACAGGGACGGCACGGACAACAACCGCTCGTGGAACCACGGATGGGAGGGTGTCTCCGATGATGACGAGATCAACGATCTGCGCGCGCGCCAGGTCCTGAATCTGATGGCCACGCAAGTTCTTGCGCAGGGTACACCCATGCTGGTGGCGGGCGACGAGTTCGGCCGCACGCAGTTGGGCAACAACAATGCGTACTGTCAGGACAACCCGCTCTCCTGGGTGAACTGGGACGTCCAGCCACGCTGGGAAGGCGTCCGGGACCGGGTAACCAGCCTGTTGGCGCTGCGCGCCGCGCACCCACTTTTACGCATTGACCATTACCTCTATCACTCCGAAGTGGTCAACGCCGCTGGCGAGAACCTGCGCCGGGTGGACCTGACGTGGATGGATGGTGAAGAGGGACAGATGGGTGAGGACGACTGGCACGACCAGTCGCGTCGCCTGCTCGGCATGTACAGCTCGGATGAAACCGATGCCTTCCTGACGTGGTTCCACTCTGGAGCCGAGCCCATCGAAATCACCCTTCCCGGGGTTCCGTGGGCCAAGGAATACACCATTTACTGGCACTCTGCAGCTGAGAGCGAGCTACCCACCGGCCCGTTGGAGCCGGGTTCTCCATTCGTGGTGCCGGGGCGAAGCACGATCGTGATGCGTGCCGAGGTTCCCACCACAGCGGCCGAACTCACTGAGCTGGAGGAAGCTGCCACCTACAGCATCGACGTGGAGCCCAGCACCAAGATCTTCGGCTGAAAGGTGGATCGGATGCTCTCCTCCCACTCCCATGAATCCCAGGCCACTGGCACTCTCATCGACCCCGAAGAACTGGCCATCGTGCTGCGCGTGCTCGCCAGACTCAGCGAGGCCGACGAGGAGAACCCCGATGTCCTTGCCGTGCGCCATGCCACCTCCAGCATGTACAAGTCGTTCAAGACGTCACGTCGCAAGACCAAGCGTGCGCGCATCGCGGATGCCGACAAGGCCGTCATCGCGGCCACGGCAACCGGTGCCCCCACGCGCATCGACGACGAGACCGCCGGCCACGAGCTCTCCAGTGCCGCCGAAGCATCCATCGCCGGCGAACTGTTGGTGGCACGGGCCTGCTACATCTGCAAACAGCGCCACACGGTGGTGGATGCCTTTTATCACCAGCTCTGTCCCGAATGCGCAGCGCTGAATCACGCCAGGCGCAACGCACGCACCGACCTCACCGGCAAACGCGCGCTGCTCACTGGCGGCCGCTCCAAGATCGGCATGTACATAGCTCTGCGCCTGCTGCGCGACGGGGCACACACCACCATCACCACCCGCTTCCCCCGCGACGCGGTGCGGCGCTTCGCCGCCATGCCCGACTCCGCTGACTGGCTGCACCGCCTCCGCGTCGTTGGCATCGACCTGCGTGACCCGGCCCAGGTCGTCGGCCTGGCCGATGACGTCGCGGCACAGGGACCGCTCGACATTCTCATCAACAACGCGACGCAAACCGTGCGTCGCTCCCCCGGCGCCTACTCGCCACTTGTCGAGGCCGAACTCACCCCGTTGCCGGAGATTGACCTTCCGGAGATCGTGAGCTTCGGGCACACCAGCGACCAGCACCCACTCGCCCTGGCGGCATCGGTGTCGAGCCACCCCATCCTGGCTGCGGCCGCGGGAGCCGGGGCGCTCACGGCGCAAGATCTCACCGCACTCGCCCTGGCTCCGGGGTCGAGCTCGTTGGAGCGGCTGGCTGCGGGCACCGCCATCGACGCCGGCGGTCTGCTGCCAGACCTGCAGCACGCCAACAGCTGGACCGACAAGGTGCAGGATGTTGACCCGTTGGAGATGCTCGAGGTGCAGTTGTGCAACACGACCGCGCCGTTCCTGCTCATCAGCCGGTTGCGGGGCTCGATGGCCGCCGCGCCGTCCGGCCGCAGCTACATCGTCAATGTCTCCGCCATGGAGGGCGTCTTCGGCCGAGGTTACAAGGGCCCGGGGCATCCACACACCAACATGGCCAAAGCTGCGGTGAACATGCTCACCCGCACGAGTGCCCGTGAGATGACGGACGACGGCATCTACATGACGAGCGTCGACACGGGCTGGATCACCGATGAACGCCCACACCCCACGAAGGTGCGGCTGGCGGAGGAGGGGTTCCACGCCCCCCTCGACCTCGTGGACGGTGCCGCTCGTGTGTACGATCCGATCGTCCGCGGCCAGGCCGGGGAAGAACTCTTCGGCGTCTTCCTCAAGGACTACAAGCCCTCCAACTGGTAGCGGCACCCAGGCTCCGGTGGGTGTGGATCCTGCCGACGGTGGATCAACCAAGTCCACGCCTGCTGGGATGCGCTACCGGTAATCTGCCCAGACTTGCTGGGTGCTGCCATCCACGGTGACCAAACCTCCGTAGGGCAGTATCCATTGGGGGCGCGTGTGCCCAAATGGGACGCCCACGCAGATCACAGCGTCGGGGTTGTACTGACGAATCACATCGATCGCCACATCCCGCTGGTCGGCGCGATGGGCCGCCTTCTGCGCCGATGAGCGCTGGAGATCGAAGTTGGAGGCCGGGAGCCGGGCGACGAGTACAGCGGCGGCGGCCGCCAGCAAGCCCCGGTCACCGAGGGTTCGCAGGATCCAGCCGAATTCGCGGGCCGGAATAACCTCCTCGCTGGATTCCAGAAGGAGAATGCCACCGTTGAGCATCGCATTCTCCGGTACGAAGCGTCCCGCCGCGAGAATCCACTGGATGACCTCAATGCATCCGCCCCACGTGGTGCCTGTCACGGATCGTCTCGGGCCGGCCCAGGTCCAGGGCTCGGTGGGTTCGCGATCACCGAACTCGGTGAGCGCCGCGGGACCTGCCCACTCCCTTCCGTGGTCCTCGGACACACCCGGCTCCGTGATCTCGAGGCGCTCACCCGTCAACAGTGCCGCTCGCAGCGCTCCGCGGTGGCAGTCGTCCAACCCGGGGCCCGGGCCAAGTTGAACTTGTGTCGAACCGCCATAGAAGCCAGCGATTCCTTCGTTCCACAGCCAGGACAAAATGTTGGTGTTGTCGCTGTAGCCCAGGAACGGCTTCGGATCCGCACGGACAACGTCACCGTCGAGATGCGGTACCACCGTGATCTGATCCTCACCTCCAATGGTGGCCAGAACAGCCCTGATCCCCGGGTCGGCAAGAGCCGCATTGAGATCAGCGGCACGCGCCTACGGCGTCGCCCCCACCTGCCGTGTTGTCGCATACTCGACGGGTATGAGGCCGGTCACCTCAGTGAGCCGCCGCATGGCCTGCTCGTGAATCGCCGGGGCGACCCCGGGCGCAGCAAACGACGGCGAAAGCACGGCAACCCTGTCGCCCGGGGATGCTTTGGGAGGGTGCAGGAGTTCAGGAGTCATGCCATCATCTCACCAGAAATCTCAGGCGTCCTTGGGCCAGTTCCAGGGCGCCGGCCAGCAACCTCTACAACGTCTT
>CBDTVQ010000233.1:0-4046 GCA_965364045.1 uncultured Tessaracoccus sp.
GGATGTCGATCATGTGATAGATGCCGGGGTAGTCCCGGTAGTTGAGCTCCGCCAGACGGAAATCGGCGCCCTTGCCGGTGTGGCCGGGGACGACGTCGTCGATGACCGTGCCGTTGTACCGGGAGGCGGTCTCGCACATTGCACGGAACTCCTCCTCGGTGCCGAAGAGGGGATCGATGGCCATGCTCATGCGGTCGAAGTGCCCGTCCACGCTGGGGGTCGGGTTCCAACCGTCCAGGCCACCGGCAAGTTTGACCGGCCCGGTGTGGAGGGCGTCGATGCCGATGGTGGAGAACGCTTCCCACAATGCACTCGATCCCAGCGCGCCGAGGAACGATTCACCGGACGGTGTGATGTGGGACAGCGGATAGGCGGTGTACCAGACCGAAGCCTGGGCCAGCGCAGCGCGCGGATCGGGGTGGGCATAGGGGTTGGACCACATGGTGTGGGAACCGGCGAGCTGGCGGGACACTTGCTGCGCGTCGTGCAGCATGGACTGCTCCTCCAGCCAGTCCACGTAGGCGCGGTTGGAACCCGTGGGCTCGAACGGCGGTGTAATGGGGCTTGCATCCGCGTCCCGACGTCGTGCCCGCGGCCTCAGCCGGGCCGGCCGAGCGGCGAAGCGGTGATCGTCAAAACTCAGTTCAGGGAGCTCTTCGCTGGTCTCTTCCTCGATGTCCACGCGTGCGTCGTCCGTACGATCATCTGCTTGCCTCATCATTGCCGCAACGCTACAGGTATCGCGGGGGGCGGGGCACCCTGTGAACTCGCGTGTGGATGTTCGTCGGGCCCGCCGTCCCACATGACGATCTCAACCAGCGATCTCGCGGAGGGCAGTGAGGTGGCGTTCGAAGGCGTCGCGACCGCTGGCCGTGAGTGAGAGCCAGGTTCGGGGGCGCTTGCCGACGTAGCCCTTCTTGACGTGCACATACCCAGCGGACTCCAGTGCGCTGACCTGTTTGGACAGCACGGAGTCAGAGACCTCGATGGAGTCGCGCAGGAAGCTGAACTCCGCGTTGTCTGCGCCGGCGAGCGTCGCTGTGATGCTGAACCGGACGGGCGAGTTGAGGAGATCATCGAGGCGATGCCGGGGGTGGGAATCGGGCCGGGTGGTCATGCCTTCAGCATCTTCCCGGCTGCAACAACACCCGGCACCGCCACCAGGAGGCAGAACGGCGCGAAGATGGCCCATCCGGGGAAGGCGAGCGACTGCCAGACGATGCCAACCGAGTAGAGCACCATCGTGGATCCGAAGCCCCAGAGGTAGCGCCGCGCCCAGCCACGATCGGTGACGCGGCGCCTGCTCAGCCACCACATCAGGAGCGCGATCGACAGGGCGTAGATCCCCATGCTCGTGGCAAGGGCCACGGGGTTTCCGCGCCAGAAGGTCACTGCGGTGAGCGTCGCCGCGATGACCAGGGAAAGCCCACCGGTGACTGCTGCTCCTATGGCCGCATCCCTCCGGGACGGCTTGGCGCGGGTTGCCGCCTCACCGAGCTGTTGGCGGGCTTGTTCGGGAGAGGGGGTGTTCATCATGCCGTCTTGTGTGTTCATGGAATAAGTGTACGAAAGTACTTTCCAAACTGTCAAGTACTTTCACCCAATCCATTGATTTTCTGAGCAACGTGTCTGAGCTGTGGACGAGCTGTCCTCGGGCGCCTCAGAGGACGGCCCGAATGTCGAACATGTCGCGGAGTGCGAGCTGGGCGGCGTACCAGCCGTTCATGCCGTGCACCGCCGGGCCGGGCGGGGTGGCACTGGAGCACAGGTAGACGCCGGGGATGGGCGTTCGCCATGGTGCCCGCGAGATGACCGGCCGCTTCATCAGTTGCAGAAGTGAGAGCTCACCGGTGTAGATGTCGCCACCCACCTGATTGGGATTGTAGGCGGCAAGATCGGCGGGGCGGCGGACGGAGGAGGCCAGCACGAGGTCACGCACTCCGGGCGCGTGCCGCTCCAGCTCTGCGAGCAACAGGGGGAGCGGGTCCAGCGTCGAACCCTGTGGGGCGTGGCAGTATGCCCAGAAAGTGTGTCCCTCTCCCGGTGCGCGGGTGGCATCCAGGATGGATGGTTGGGCAGCCAGGAAGTACGGTCTCCCAGACACGCGGCCATTGGCGACGGCGTTCTCGGAGTGGGCGATGTCCTCGGCGCTGCCTCCCAGATGAAGCGTGGGGGAGCGCGCCAGATCGGGGTCGCTCCACGGTATGGGGCCGGACAGTGCCAGATCCACCTTCGCCACTCCTGAGCCGTAGCGATACCGGGAAAGTGCCCGACGGTAGCCGTCCGGCGCAGCCCTGGAGGTGCGCAGCAATTCGGGGGAGGTGTCGAGCAGGATGACGCGGCTCCCCTCGAGCTCATCAAGACTTTCCACCATGTGGTTCGTCTGAACCCGTCCGCCATGGCGCTGCAACTCGGCCACCATCGCGTCGGCGATGGCTTGGGACCCTCCGCGTGGGTAACCCCAGCCGCCCGCGTGTCCATGGGCTGCCAGCAGGAGTCCCGCACCGGCGGGAGCCAGCGACGGCATTCTCCCGGCAGCGTGTGCGGCACACCCCGCGAGCAGTGCGGGTGCAGCTTCACCTGAGAAGAGATGCGGCACGGCACCGCCGCCGAGCGCGAGGGTGCGGAAACCGAACTGTGCAGTGGCCACCACATCGCTTGGCAGCCGGAAAAGTTGGTGGCCCGTGAAGTCCACGACACCATCGATGTGTTCCACGAGCGGGGCCATCCAACGGCGCCACAGCGAGCCGTCGGATCCCAGCGATTCGACGGTGCGCTCCAGGTCATGCCAGGCAATGGCGGATTGCCGGCCTTCCAACGGGTGGGCGTAGGAGGCCTCGGGCGTGATCCAGTCGAGGGAATCCAGCAACCCCAACGATCGGAAGAACGGCGACGTCACTGCTGCAGGATGGATGGCTGAGCAGACGTCGTGATGAAAACCGGGGAGTGTCAGTTCCCGGGTCCGCAGGCCGCCTCCGACGGTGTCGGCCCCTTCCAGCACCACCACCTCGAGCCCCTCGCGGGCCATGGCGACGGCGGCCGCCAGTCCATTGGGTCCGCTGCCCACCACTGTCACATCGACCATGACCATCAGTGTGCCCGTCGCCGTGAAACCAGGATGTGAATTTGGCCGTGGCACAGGCGAACGGCGTCGTCTCCATCATGGGAGACGACGCCGCTCGGGAAGTCGCGGGGGAATGGGTCAGAGTGTGACGACCATCTTGCCGGTGTTGGCGCCACGCATGAGATCGATGAACGCCTGTGGAGCGTTTTCCAGACCCTCACGGAAGGTCTCGTCGAAGGTCACCGAGCCGTCTTGGAGCCAGCCGCCCATCTTGCGCGCGAACTCCTCAGACTTGTCCGAGAACTCTCCCACGAGGAAGCCACGAATGGTGAGGAGCTTTCCGATGGCGTTGCCGAGATTGCGTGGGGCGCAGGCGGGTTCGGTCGCGTTGTACTGGGAGATGGCCCCACACATGGCAACCCGGCCGTGGACGTTGAGGCTGTTGAGTGCAGCCTCCAGGTGGTCTCCGCCCACGTTGTCGAAGTACACGTCAATGCCCTCCGGTGCGGCCTTCTGCAGCTGCCCGGCCACATCCCCGTCGTGGTAGTTGAACGCCTCGTCGAATCCGAGTTCCTTCAGCCTGGCGATCTTTTCGGCCGAGCCGGCGCTGCCGATGACACGGGATGCTCCTGAGGCCTTGGCGATCTGGCCGACGATGGAGCCGACTGCTCCCGCGGCACCTGAGACGAAGACGGCATCCCCTTCCTTGAACTGACCGGCATAAGTCAGTCCCGCATAGGCAGTGAGACCGGTCATGCCCAGCGCGCCGAGGTAGGCCGATTCAGAAGCAAGGGACGGATCCACCTGCTTCACGCTGGAGGCTTGGACGATGGCGTACTCGCGCCAGCCGAGGCTGTGCAGCACGGTCGCACCGACGGGAACGTCGTCGCTGTTGGAGGCAATGACTTCACCCACGGCGGCGCCTTCGAGGGGCTGGTCGATCTGGAATGAAGGGATGTAGGACTTGGATTCGTTCATCCGT
>CBDTVQ010000234.1:0-4011 GCA_965364045.1 uncultured Tessaracoccus sp.
AGGCCGCTTGTGCAGCTGGACCAGAGGACAGATCGGTTGGTCGCACCTGTTCGTCGAGCTGACCACGGCGGACGACGCGTGGGCGGGAACAGACGACGATGTCCGTCTTGACATCGGTGACCGCACCTTCGTGCTCGACAACTCGGGGGTCAACGACCGCGAACGCGGCGACGTCCAGGGTTACGCAGTGTGGGCGCCCGAACTCACCCGCGAGGACATCAAACGCATCCTGATCCGCAAGGGCGGGGACGGCTTCAACGGCGGCTGGAAGCTGGCACGGATCCGGGTCTGGTTCCGTGGTGAGCTGATCTGCGACCAGAGCCCGAACCGATGGCTCGAGGACGACACCCTGACGTGGGCGGGTTGCACATTCGACGAGGACCTGGTCAACACGTTGCGGGTGCGCATCAGCACTTCGAACGTCGCCTGGGCAGGCACGGATGACGACGTGACGATCCGGCTCGCAGGGCGCACATGGACCCTGGACAACTCTTGGCACAACGACTTCGAGCGGGACAACACCGACACGTTTGATCTCGATCCGGGCACCGGCCTACGAAATTCCGCAATCTCCAGCGTACGGATTCACAAATCTCCGGACGGTTGGGGCGGCGGATGGAAACTCAAGGGAGTCCAGGTAATCACCAACGGCTCGACCCTGTATGACAACCAGAGCGTCAACCGCTGGTTGGAGGACGGTGATCGCACCTGGGAGGCCAGCCTCTGACCGTGGCTGGGCTGAACCCGCCGGGTGAGCCGCGTCCTCGAGCCCGCTCCGTCGTGGGGCGCACTCAGGACAGCGTCGAGTATTTGCGGCACGAATCACCCGGCGGCTACGCTCAACCCGGGCCGCAGCCCACGCAACCTCACGATGCCCCACGAATCGGAGCTCCCCCATGAGCCAGCCCCCCGACAGCCCCGGACAAAATCCCCAGTGGGGCCCACAAAACACCGGTGCCACCCCTTGGCACCCTGAAGCGCAGCCGTCCCAGGGACCCGCGCCACAAGACGGCCAGCCCTACGCCGGGCCACTTGGCCCCGACGGCCAGCCCTACAACGGGCCACTCGGCCCGGACGGCCAGCCCTACAACGGACCACTCGGCCCCGACGGCCAGCCCTACAACGGGGAGATCCGGCCCCACCAGGGCACCAAGTTCGGGGTCAGGCAGGTGATCACGGGTGTCCTGGTCGTCGTGCTGCTCAGTGTTGGCGCCTTCTTCGTCTGGCAGAGCAGCCAAAAGGACGCTGCACTCGCTGTGGGCAACTGCCTCGTCTTCACCGGCACTCCGAGCGACGCCGATCACAAACTCGTGGACTGCGAGGACACAAGTGTCTATTCGGAGTACGTCGGCGAAGTCATCGAAGGCAATGGACAGTGCGCCGACCCGCAGGCCGCTTCCTACACCATCAGCGAGACGGACGGCAGTGGCAACACCAAAGACGTCACCAAGATCACCTGTCTCGTGCCGCAATTGGTTGAGGGACAGTGCTATGCGCAGCTACCGGAGGGTTCGGTCAATGATCTGGAACCCGTGGACTGCAGCACCAAGGACTTCGAGGTCACCAAGGTCGTGAATGGCAGCAACCCCCAGTGCGACGCGGGGTCCGAGGCCATCAGCTTCACCGTTCCAGAACGCACGTACTGCATCGCTTTTGAATCCTGATTCACCCCCAGGCCACTGAGCCGCGAGCGCCACACCACCGAAAGCGTGGTGTGGCGCTTTCTGCATCCAGCGGAACTGTCGGTCGGGGTGATTAGTCTTGGGTCCATGAGACCAGTTGATGAGCTGCGCCGGCAGGTGGCGCCTCTGCATGTCCAGGCCGAATTCGAGCCCGCCGGAGACCAGCCCGCGGCCATTGACGAACTGGAGCGACGGATCGATGCCGGTGAGCAACACGTCGTACTGTTGGGCGCCACCGGCACCGGTAAGACGGCGACGATTGCTTGGCTGGCGGAACGCGTGCAACGTCCCATTCTCGTGATGCAACCCAACAAAACTCTTGCCGCGCAGTTCGCCAACGAGTTGCGCTCGTTCTTCCCCGAGAATGCGGTGGAGTACTTCGTCTCGTACTACGACTACTACCAGCCTGAGGCGTACGTCCCCCAGACCGACACCTACATAGAGAAGGACTCCTCCTTGAACGAGGAGGTGGAAAGACTGCGCCACTCGGCCACCAGTTCGCTGCTGACGAGGCGCGACTGCATCGTGGTCGCGTCGGTGTCGGCCATCTACGGGCTGGGCACCCCCGAGGAATACCTGAAGCAGAGGGTCACCCTGCGTGTCGGGGAAAGCCAGGACCGCACCTCGCTGCTTCGTCACCTCGTTGACATCCAGTACGCCCGCAATGATCTGGCTGGCACGCGTGGCACGTTCCGCGTGCGCGGCGACACGCTGGAGATCTTCCCCATGTACGAGGAGAATGCGGTGCGCATCGAATTCTTCGGCGACGAGATCGAGCGCATCTCGACGATGCAGGCACTGACCGGCACCGTGCTGCACGATGAGCAGGAGATCTACATCTTCCCGGCCACGCACTACTCCGCGGGCTCGGAACGGATGGAACGCGCGATCACCCGCATCGAAGCCGAACTCGTGGGGCGGCTGCAGGAGCTGGAGTCCGAGGGCAAGCTCCTGGAAGCGCAGCGGCTGCGGATGCGCACCAGTTACGACATCGAGATGATGCGGCAGATCGGTACCTGTTCAGGCATCGAGAACTATTCGTCGCACGTGGATGGTCGGGCGGCGGGTACGGCCCCGTCGTGCCTGCTTGACTACTTCCCCGAGGATTTCCTCCTGGTCGTGGACGAGTCCCACGTCACCATCCCGCAGATCGGCGGCATGTTCGAGGGTGACGCCTCCCGCAAACGCACGCTCGTGGACCACGGCTTCCGGCTTCCCAGTGCAATGGACAACCGCCCTCTGAAGTTCGACGAGTTCGTGGACCGCGTCGGTCAGACCGTGTACCTGTCGGCGACACCCGGCCCCTATGAGTTGGACCGCTCAGACGGGTACGTGGAGCAGATCATCCGGCCCACGGGGCTTGTCGATCCAGAGATCGTGCTGAAACCCACGAAGGGCCAGATCGACGACCTGATGGGCGAAATCAAGCTGAGGGTGGAGCGCAACGAGCGAGTGCTTGTCACCACCCTGACCAAGAAGATGTCCGAGGACCTCACGGATTACCTCATGGACAACGGCATCAAGACCCGCTACCTCCACTCAGACATCGACACACTGCGGCGCATTGAACTACTGAGGGACCTCAGGCTCGGCGAGTACGACGTCCTCGTCGGCATCAACCTCCTGCGCGAAGGGCTGGACCTCCCCGAGGTGTCGCTCGTGGCCATTCTCGACGCTGACAAGGAGGGTTTCCTACGCTCCGAAAGATCCCTGATCCAGACCATCGGCCGCGCTGCTCGAAACGTGGATGGCCAGGTGCACATGTACGCGGACAAGATCACGCGCTCCATGGGAGCGGCAATCGATGAGACCAACCGCCGCCGCGAAAAGCAGATCGCCTACAACACCGCGCATGGGGTGGATCCCCAGCCGCTCCGCAAGAAGATCTCAGACATCACCGACATGCTCAACAGGGAGGACGCCGACACCGAGGAGCTCCTGTCAAAGGGCAAACAGACACGCGTCTCGAAGCGCAACGGGGGCTTGGACCCCTCCAACATGGCGGTCAACGAGCTCACTGACCTGATCGAGAACCTGACCAGCCAGATGCACCAGGCCGCGGCCTCGCTGCAGTTCGAGGTGGCCGCGGCCCACCGTGACGAGGTCTCGGACCTCAAGAAGGAACTCCGTCAGATGATTGAGGCCAACAAATAGACCATGCTGCGGTGGGAGTTCTGGAGACGGATTGCAACTCCACCTCAAGATCAGCACCGCAGGACGCTCCATGAGTTTGAATGACGCGACGGACCTCGAGAATTCGTCCGTGTCGTTGTCCGAGTTCCCCACCGTGGGCGACTTCCTCGTCGTCGATGGCAAGAACGTCACCGGT
>CBDTVQ010000235.1:0-4001 GCA_965364045.1 uncultured Tessaracoccus sp.
GGGCGCGCCGACTATCGACGAAACCGCATATGAACCTGCTGGAGATTGAGTTCCGGGTTGTCCCGAGCGCAAGTGCACGGGCGTTGCAGCGCAACTCCGTGCTCCAACCCCTCAGGAGGCTCGCGGTAGCTCGGGCGTCGCCACACTGGACAAGACCCCTTTTCTTGGCGGCCTCAGGTGCCGACGCGTGGAGACGACTGCCAAGATGTCGGCCAATGCCTGCGGCCAGTCGCTGAAGACCTGTTCCCACGTCAGTCGGATGACTGAGTAGCCCAGCGCAACGGCGACGCGGTCTCGCCGTCGGTCTTCGCGAAAGGGTTCTCTGTCCGCATGGAACGCAAAGCCATCGGTTTCCAGCAGCAGACTCCTGCCCAGGAGCATGTCCACCCTGCCGATACTTGGAACCGACACCTGCGTCTGAACAGCGATCCCTCGGGATGTCAGCCGATGCCTGACGACGGACTCCAGGACAGACTCCGAGCCGGCGTTGGCCCGAGCCATGAGTCGTTCGATTCGCTTGCTGTGTCCATCGAGGAGCGTGTGGAGCTCGGCCCGAGTACGTAGACGACTGTGCAGAATGGAATCCAGAACCACGGCCAGTTCTTCGTCAGAATGGTTCGTACATGCGATGTGCAGAGCTGAGTCAATCCCGTCCAGGGGGTGGTCAGGCCACTCAGGATCTGGGGAGCGTGCTTCCCGGCCGATAGCCGTTGCGAGTTTCCTCGGGGCGAGCGCAGATTTCCCCCGTCTCGGCGGGAGGCTGCATTCCGTCACACCTTCTGCCCAATCGCGGCCTCGTCGCCGGCAGGTGGGACGCCGCAGATGGGCAAGGCTGTCGTCGAGGACGGCGACGCCAGCCAGCCTGAGAGCAGACATGCACGTCAACGTTCCACCCTCGCTGACGGCTTTGATGATTCCGGGGTCCGTGCCCGGTAGCGCGAATCGACTGCGGTCGAGGCGAACAATGTCGCCTTTTTCGATGTAGGTGGTCAGGGCTGCTCGTTTCATCCCCGAAGCGAGTAGATCCGTTCTTGTCACGACGCCGTGCCCGCCGAGCGGTTTGATGCGAGTACTCATGATCTTCATGGTGGTCAGCGCAAGCTTCGTCCCCCACACCCGTCGTCTGCCTGTGAACAACTCGGGAGTTGCGACAGCACATGCGGCACTCACTGAGGTCAAGGGCCATATACGGCTTTGTGGACAGTGGTTGCGGTGTGTCCGGCTGTGGTGGGTCGCTGGGACAGTGGTTGCGGCGTGTCCGGCTGTTTGCGAGGAGCGCCCGGCGGGCGCTGGGTGACGTGTGAGCAACCATGAATCGGCGTGTCGGGCGACCCGGGGGTTGGCACTGTCCGAGTCGCGGCTATGCTGGCCGCGGATCAACGACGATCGACCATGTATTCGACCATGGACAAGAGCTGTCCCTTTCCGTCGTTTGGTGGTGGCCAAGCCGTGCCCTATAGTGGAACCTTGCCCTGCCATGCTTTGACGCCCGTGAATTTGACACGGGCACATTGCTGTGCAGAGAACCAGCTTATCGCGTTCTTGGAAGGACCGAATCTTGGCCGCCTCGCGCTCTGCGTCGAAGAACACCAATGTCGTCTCGCCCAGTGGACGGATCTCGTTCGCGAAGATCCCGGAACCCCTTGAGGTTCCCAACCTTCTGGATCTGCAGATTGACTCCTACAACTGGCTGATCGGCAACGAGGATTGGCAACGCAACGTCAAGGAGCGTCTCGACGCCGGGCGTACGGACGTCAACACCCGTTCGGGTCTCGAGGAGATCTTCGAGGAGATCTCTCCCATCGAAGACTTCAACGAGACGATGTCCCTGTCGTTCCGTGATCACCGTTTCGAGGATCCGAAGTACACCATTGAGGAGTGCAAGGACCGCGACACCACCTATGCTGCTCCGCTCTTCGTGACCGCCGAGTTCGTGAACAACGACACCGGCGAGATCAAGAGTCAGACGGTCTTCATGGGCGATTTCCCGCTGATGACCGACAAGGGCACGTTTATCGTCAACGGCACGGAGCGCGTCGTCGTCTCGCAGCTCGTCCGTTCCCCCGGCGTCTACTTTGAGCAGACCCCGGACAAGACATCCGACAAGGACATCTTCACCACCAAGATCATCCCGTCGCGTGGTGCTTGGCTTGAGTTCGAGATCGACAAGCGCGACATGGTGTCTGTGCGTCTGGACCGCAAGCGCAAGCAGAACGTGACAGTCCTGCTGAAGGCGCTCGGCTGGAGCGAGGAGAAGATCCTCGAGGAGTTCGGTCAGTTCGAGTCCATGCGTCTCACGCTGGAGAAGGATTCGGTCAAGACCCAGGACGAAGCCCTGCTCGACATCTACCGCAAGCTGCGTCCTGGCGAGCCCCCGGCACGCGACGCGGCGCAGGCGTTGCTGGAGAACTACTACTTCAACCCCAAGCGCTACGACCTCGCGAAGGTCGGCCGTTACAAGATCAACAAGAAGCTCGGCCTTGATCTCCCGTTCAACGCACAGGTGCTGTCTGTTGAGGACATCGTCTCCGCCATTCGCTACATCGTTGCGCTGCACGAGCACCTCGATGATCTCGACGGCGTCCCTGTGGAAGCCGACGACATCGACCACTTCGGTAATCGTCGTCTCCGCACGGTGGGGGAGCTGATCCAGAACCAGCTGCGCACCGGCCTTGGCCGCATGGAGCGTGTGGTCCGAGACCGCATGACCACCCAGGACATCGAGGCCATCACGCCGCAGACGCTGATCAACATCCGGCCCGTGACTGCGGCGCTCAAGGAGTTCTTCGGAACCTCCCAGCTGTCGCAGTTCATGGATCAGAACAACCCGCTCGCCGGGCTGACGCACAAACGTCGTCTCTCGGCGCTCGGCCCGGGTGGTCTCTCCCGCGACCGCGCTGGCATGGAAGTCCGAGACGTCCACGCCTCCCACTACGGCCGCATGTGCCCCATCGAGACCCCTGAGGGCCCGAACATCGGCCTGATCGGCTCGCTGGCTTCCTTCGCCCGGGTGAACGCGTTCGGTTTCATCGAGACGCCTTATCGCAAGGTTGTGAACGGCCAGGTCACGGATGAGATCCAGTACCTGACGGCCGACGAGGAGGATCGTTACGCGATCGCCCAGGCCAACGCAGCGATGGATGACCAGGGTCAGCTCACCGAGGATCGTGTCCTCGTGCGTATCAAGCACGGCGACGTGGACACCATTCCCGCGACCGACGTCGAGTACATGGACGTTTCCCCTCGCCAGATGGTGTCGGTGGCCACCGCGCTGATTCCGTTCCTTGAGCACGACGACGCATCGCGTGCCCTCATGGGTGCCAACATGCAGCGCCAGGCCGTTCCACTGGTCCGCAACGAATCCCCCTTCGTGGGCACCGGCATGGAGTACCGCGCCGCTGTCGACGTGGGGGACGTCACCATGGCCAAGAAGGCCGGCGTGGTCCAGTCCGTTGCCGCAGATCTCATTGAGATCGCCTGCGACGACGGCACCTACATCACCTACAAGCTCGACAAGTTCGTGCGCTCCAACGCAGGCACCTGCATCAACCAGCGTCCGCTGGTGGCCGCCGGTGACCGCATCGAGGTGGGCACCCCGCTCGCCGACGGTCCTTGCACGGAGAAGGGCGAGCTCGCACTCGGAAAGAACCTGCTCGTGGCGTTCATGCCATGGGAAGGTCTCAACTACGAGGACGCGATCATCCTCAGCCAGCGCATCGTGCAGGACGACACGCTGACCTCTATCCACATCCAGGAGCATGAGGTCGACGCCCGCGACACGAAGCTTGGCGCCGAGGAGATCACCCGCGACATCCCCAACATCTCCGACGAGATGCTGGCTGACCTCGACGAGCGCGGCATCGTGCGCATCGGGGCCGAGGTTTCCGCCGGCGACATCCTCGTTGGCAAGGTCACGCCCAAGGGCGAGACCGAGCTGACACCGGAAGAGCGTCTGCTCCGCGCCATCTTCGGCGAGAAGGCCCGCGAGGTGCGTGACACGT
>CBDTVQ010000236.1:0-4000 GCA_965364045.1 uncultured Tessaracoccus sp.
TGCATCCCTCACTCCCAGAAACAAAACCAGTTCCTGTTACATTCGGGGCAACTCGACGAACTTTACTGGGCTCTTTTGCGGCTGTCAACTTGGCGTTTCGGCCGGCTGTGAACCCAGTGAAGTTGTTTTGACTACTACCTCAGAGGTTCCTCCGGGGTAGCTAGAGAAGACTACATCCGGTGACCGGGCTTTGCAAATCACGGGGGTCCTGCTGGTCTCTCCCCGTGTCAATCACTCTGCCGGCACCCACCCAACCACGGATCCCCCGTGGCGCCCACGGAGACATGTCTGGCGGGTGCCCCGGGGTGATCCGGTGACACAGGGCGTTAACGCAGCGAGCCGTAGGTGTCCTTTGCCTTCTGCAGGGCGGACACGTACCCGGCGCGGGCATACCCGGCAGGCTCTGCGTCCTTGGGAACAGCGAGCATTCCACGGGCCGTGTTCAGGTCCAACTCCTTGCGCGTCAGCCAGGATTCCAGCCCTTCAAGAAGCTTGCCCGCATGCTGTGCCCCATGACGGACCAGCGCCGACGTCGTCATCACCACGTCAGCTCCGGCGAGGATGTACTTCACCACATCCGATGGCGTCTCCACTCCGGAGGACGCCGCGAGGCTGGCCTTCACGCGATCGTGGAGAACCGCAATCCACGTCCTGGGCAGCCTTGCGTCGTCCCTGGACGAGAGCGTGACACCGGAGGTGACCTCCAGCCGGTCGATGTCGATGTCCGGCTGGAGAAAGCGATTGAACATCACCAGGCCATCGGCGCCCGCGTGATCGAGCGCGACGCACATGTTGCCCACTGACGAGAAGTAAGGGCTCATCTTGACCGCCACCGGCACCGAGACCGATTCCCTCACCGCTTGAAGGATCTCAATGTGGCGGAGCTCCACCTCGGGGCCGGTCACGTTGACGTCACCCGGAACAAGGTAGATGTTGAGCTCGATGGCCGCCGCACCCGCGTCAGCAAGGCGGCTGGCATTGGCCACCCAGCTCCCCAGCGACGCCGCGTTCAGTGAACCGATCAATGGCACGTCAATGGCTGCAGCCGCGGATTCCACCAGCTTCAGATACTGGGTCACCGCCATGTCATCGGCGGCGTAGGGCACGTTCGGAAAGTAGGACAGCGCTTCGGGGAAAGAATCCTCGTGGGCCTCCTCCAGTTCGGCCATGCGCTCGGCGTCGCGACGCATCTGCTCTTCGAAGAGCGAGTACATCACCACCGCCCCCACACCAGCGTCGGCGAGTTCTCGCACCCCGGCGACCGTCTGCGAGAGTGGGCCGGCTGATGCAACCAGGGGGTTGCGCAACGGCAGTCCCATGTAGTTCGTCGTCAGATCCATCATTGGCTCCTCGTGTCCTCTGCGAAGGCTTCCGCACCACGCATCGCCAGTTCCTCATACTCGCCCCACCGCCGATTGACGGCTGCCTGGGCGAGTCCAACGAGACGATCCGCTTCCTCGGGGTTTGATGCCCTCAACACCTTGTAGCGCAGCTCACGGTCCTGATATTCCCGCAGTTGCAGCCGTGGCCGGGGCGAATCGAGGAGGAAGGGGTTGCCGCCCGCTTCACGGATCACTGGGTTGTAGCGCATCAGCGGCCAGTGCCCGGAGTGCACGGCCTTGTACTGCTGCTCCAGCCCCTTGCGCATGTCATACCCGTGCGCAATGCAGTGGCTGTAGGCGATGATCAGGCTCGGCCCGTCGAAGGCCTCGGCCTCCCGGAACGCCTTCAGTGTCTGTTGGGGATCTGCCCCCATGGCGACGCGGGCGACGTACACGGACCCATATGCCATGGCCTGCATGGCCATGTCCTTCTTGTTCGTCTGTTTGCCGGCCGTGGCGAACTTCGCGACGGCACCCAGGGGCGTGGACTTCGACGACTGCCCACCGGTGTTGGAGTACACCTCCGTGTCCAGCACAAGAATGTTGACGTTGCGGCCGCTCGCGAGCACGTGATCAACGCCCGAGGAACCGATGTCGTAGGCCCATCCATCGCCACCGACGATCCACACGGATCGACGCAGGAGATGGTCAGCCACGCTGCGTAGATCCCTGGCCTCGTGGCCGGGAACGTCCTTCAGCTTCTCCAGTAGCAGCTTGACCCGCTCCGACTGTTGCAGCAGATCACTCTCATGACGCTGGGGTGCACCCAGGAGGGCGTCAACGAGGTCATCGTCCCCGATCTCGACGCGCAGGTCCTCCAACCTTGTCCGTGCAAGATCCTCGTGCAGGTCTGCCGCGAGCCGGAGCCCCAGCCCGAACTCGGCGTTGTCCTCGAACAGGGAGTTGGACCATGCCGGGCCACGGCCCGCGGCGTTCTTGGCCCACGGGGTGGTGGGCAGGTTGCCGCCATAGATCGATGAGCAACCAGTGGCATTAGCCACGGTGGTCCTGTCCCCGAAGAGTTGGGACAGCAATTTCAGGTACGGAGTCTCCCCGCAGCCGGCGCAGGCGCCGGAGAATTCAAAGAGCGGCTGCAGGTACTGCGTGCCGCGCACGGTGCCGAAATCGAGGCGGGCCCTGTTGTTCTGGGGCAGTGTCTCGAAGAATTCGACGGCCTTCTTCTGCTGCTCGCGCTCGTGGACCGGCTCAAGGTTGATGGCCCTGCGCGACGGCTGCCCAATCGGCTTCACCGGACAGGACTCCACGCAGAGACCACAGCCGGTGCAGTCCTCGATGTAGACCTGCAGCGTGTAGCGGCTGTCCGGCAGTCCGGCCGCGTTGAGCGGTGCGCTGAGGAACCCCTCGGGAGCGTCATCGGTCAAGTGGGTCGAGTGGTGCTTGGCACGCAGCACGGAGTGCGGGCAGACGAACGAGCAGTTGCCGCACTGAATACATGCCTCCGGATCCCATACGGCGACGATCTCGCTGACGTTGCGCTTCTCGTACTGCGTCGTGCCGGAGGGGTAGGTGCCGTCCACGGGCAGCGCGGAGACCGGCAGGTCGTCACCGTGACCGCTCATCATCTTGGACGTCACCCTACGAACGAACTCCGGGGCATGGTCCGGCACAGCCTGCGCCAGTTCCTTTGTTGACGTCGCCTGCTCTGGAACCTCGACCTGGTGCAGGTGCGAGAGTGACGCGTCAACCGCGGCGTGGTTCTTGCGCACGATCTCCATGGATTTGCGTGCATACGTCTTGGTGATCGACGTCTTCACCTTCTCAATGGCCACATCGCGCGGCAGCACCCCCGAGATGGCGAAGAAGCACGTCTGCAGGATCGTGTTGGTGCGGCTGCCCAGTCCGGCAGAACGGGCCACCGCACTCGCGTCGATGCAGTACAGGCTGATGCCCAGATCCAGGATGCGCTGCTGAACAGATCTCGGCAACTGGTCCCAGAGCTCTTCGGCCGGATGCGGGGAGTTCAGCAACAGGGTCGTGTTCTGCTGAGCGAGTTCCAGGATGTCCACCTGTTCCAGAATCGACCAGTGGTGACAACCGATGAAGTTGGCGCCGTCGACGAGATAGGGCGCCCGAATGGGGTTGGGTCCGAATCGCAGATGGCTGACGGTGCGGGATCCGGACTTCTTGGAGTCGTAGACGAAGTATCCCTGGGCGAACATGTCTTCGCCCGAGCCGAGGATCTTGATGGTGTTCTTGTTGGCGCCGACGGTGCCGTCCGACCCCAGACCGTAGAACACGGCCTGCAGCGTCTCGGGATCGTTGAGTTCGAAACTGGTGTCCACGTCCAGCGACAAGTGGGTCACGTCATCATTGATGCCGACGGTGAATCGGGGGCGGGATGAGGGCTTGGCAAGTTCATCGAAGATGGCCTTGACCATCGCCGGCGTGAATTCCTTGCTGGACAGCCCATAGCGGCCACCGCTCACCTGTGGCATGGAATCGCGTCGACCGCTGGCATAGGCTTCGCCCAGTGCCGACGTGACGTCAAGAAAGAGTGGCTCGCCACCGGAGCCGGGCTCCTTGGTGCGATCCAGCACGGCGACGTGACGCGCCGAAGCCGGGATGGCCGCCAGCAATTGCTCCGTGGGGAAGGGACG
>CBDTVQ010000237.1:0-3993 GCA_965364045.1 uncultured Tessaracoccus sp.
CGCTGCCACCATCCTCGGCTGATCCCTGGGGGCGGAGATTTCGAGACCCGGAATCAGGCCCAGTAAAGACATGTCCCACATGCCGTTGTGGCTCGGGCCATCGGTGCCGGTGATACCGGAGCGGTCCAGCGCGAAAGTGACGCCCTTGTTGTGGAGGGCTGCATCCATGAGGATTTGATCGAACGCACGGTTGACGAAAGTGGCATACAGCGCGATCACCGGGTGCAGACCGGCTGCTGCCAATCCGGATGCGGCGACGACGGCGTGCTGCTCGGCGATCCCCACATCCAGTGTCCGGTCCGGAAAGGCTGCGGCAAAGCGCCCCAGACCCACCGGATTCAGCATGGCGGCCGTGATTGCGACCACGTCCGCGCGCTTGTGGCCGATTTGCACGATTGCCTCGGCGAACGCGTCCGTCCACGTGGCCTGGACCGAGGCGGACAACGGTTCACCGGTGAACTCATTGATCTTGCCCACCGCGTGGAACCGGTCCTCCTCGTTCTCTTCGGCCGCCTTGAACCCCTTGCCCTTGCGCGTCATGCAGTGCACGATCACGGGACCTTCATACTGTCGGGCCTGTTCCAAGTGGCTGATGACGGCGCCGATGTCATGACCGTCGATGGGACCGACGTACTTGATTCCCATGTCGGAGAACATGCCCTCGGGCACCAGGACATCCTTCACGCCAGTCTTGAATCCGTGCAGAAGATCGTACGCAGGGCGCCCGATGACCGGAAGGCTGCTGACACGACGTTTGATGAAACTGAGCGTCTTCTCGTACTTCTTGTGGGTGCGCAGCCCGGCGAGTTGGTTGGCCAGACCCCCGACGGTGGGGGTGTAGGAGCGTCCGTTGTCGTTGACGACGATGACGAGCTTCACGCCATGGCGCAGTCCAATGTTGTTCAGCGCCTCCCATGCCATGCCACCGGTAAGAGCCCCATCACCAACGACGACGACGACGGTACGATCCTCACCGCGCAGCTGGAAACCATGGGCCAGGCCGGCGCCCCAGGACAGCGATGTGGAGGCGTGGGAGTTGGACACCCAATCGTGCTCGGACTCCGCCGGATCCGGATAGCCGGAAAGACCTCCGCGTTGCCGCAGCGTGTCGAATCCAGCGAGGCGGCCGGTGAGCATCTTGTGGACATAGCTTTGATGCCCTGTGTCGAAGATGATCGGGTCCCTCGGAGACGTGAAGACACGGTGCATACCGATGGTGAGCTCGACCACTCCGAGATTGGGCCCAAGGTGACCACCCGTCCGGCTCACCTTGGTGACCAGAAAGGCCCGGATCTCCTCAGCCAACTCCTCGAGCTGGGAACGTGTCAGCGCGCGAAGGTCCTGGGGGTTCGAAATCGTGTCCAACAACGGCATGGCCCAATGTTACTTGGTCCTTTCCAAGACAGAAGGGAATCACGGCGGAGCGGCGTCAAAGTTTGGGGGTGAACCTCACATCTCTCAGTGCCTGTTCCACTAGCGACACCGCCCTCACCTGCCGGACCATCCGCGCCTCCTCGGCCTGGAGCACCGCCACCGCGGCGTCCACCGTGGCCGTCTCCACCCAACCCATGAGATCCGGGCGGGCCCCAGCCAGGTTGCTCTGGGTTGCCACCAACTGACTGGAGGCGAACTGGCGGGCGAAACGCGCCAGCACCACCGGATGCTTCAGCAGAACGGGATACCCACGGTAATCAGGAGGACAGCAGTCAAGCAGGAACGACGTGGCCGTTCGTGCCCATCCCTGCGAACCCGGAGGCCTCACGACGGCTGGCCAACCCGGCGGCACCCATACCCTGATTACGGCCTCTTCGTCGAACATGTGTTCCATTAAACTCTGAAACCCTGACAATTCCAAGAGGTGTCACAACCACTGCTGCCCCACACCCTGGTGGGTATGGGGCAGCATGTGCCATTGCACGATTGGCTTGGGGTCAGGCAGCAGCAGCCAGGTTGCGAAGGACGTACTGCATGATCCCACCGTTGAGGTAGTAGCTGCGCTCACCCGGGGTATCGATGCGAACCAGCGCATCAAAGGCGACGACGGAGCCGTCGGCCTTCTCAGCGGTGACCTTCATCGTCTTCGGGGTATCACCATCGTTGAGACCGGTAACACCCGTTACCGAGAACGTTTCTTCCCCGGTCAGTCCGAGTGATTCTGCGGTGTCCCCTTCCGGGAACTGCAGCGGAAGAACACCCATCCCGATGAGGTTGGAACGGTGGATCCGCTCGTAGCTCTCGGCAACCACGGCACGCACGCCGAGCAGTGCAGTGCCCTTGGCAGCCCAGTCGCGCGAGCTGCCCGAGCCGTACTCCTTGCCCGCCAGCACCACGAGTGGCACGTCGGCATCTGCATAGGAGACCGACGCGTCATACACGGTGGTGACGGGGCCGCCGTCGGCCGTGAAGTCACGCGTGAAGCCACCCTCGGTGCCGGGTGCAATCTGATTACGGAGACGAATGTTGGCGAAGGTGCCGCGAATCATGACCTCGTGGTTTCCACGGCGCGAGCCATAGGAGTTGAAGTCGCGACGCTCCACGCCGTGCGCGCTCAGGTACGCGCCCGCCGGCGAGTCCTCCTTGATGCTGCCGGCCGGGGAGATGTGGTCAGTGGTGACCGAATCGCCCAGTTTCAGCAGCACACGCGCGCCGGTGATGTCCTCCACTGGCTCAGGCTGGGCCGGCATGCCGTCGAAGTACGGAGGCTTGCGCACATAAGTGGAATCTTCCTCCCAGGCAAAGGTCTCCCCATCGGGCGTGGGCAGGGACTGCCAGCGTTCGTCGCCGGCAAAGACGTCGGCGTAGCGCGTGGTGAACATCTCGGCGCTGATGGAACTACCGACGACCTCCTCGATCTCTGCTCCCGATGGCCAGATGTCACGCATGAAGACGTCCTTGCCGGACTGGTCCTGGCCGATCGGCTCGTTGAAGAGATCGATGTCCATGGTGCCCGCTATCGCGTAGACGATGACCAACATGGGTGAGGCCAGGTAGTTCATCTGGACGTCGGGGTTGATTCGACCCTCAAAGTTGCGGTTGCCCGAGAGCACCGCCGCCGCTGCCAGGTCATGTTCGTTGATGGCCTGGGAGACCTCGGGAATGAGGGGGCCCGAGTTGCCGATGCAGGTGGTGCAGCCGTAACCCACCAGGTTGAAGCCCATGGCATCGAGGTACTCGGTGAGGCCTGCCTTCTCGAAGTAGTCGGTGACCACCTGGGAGCCGGGGGCCAGAGATGTCTTCACCCAGGGCTTGCGGTTGAGGCCCTTCTCAACGGCCTTCTTCGCCACGAGGGCGGCGCCGATCATAACGCTCGGGTTGGACGTGTTCGTGCAGGACGTGATGGAGGCGATGGTCACCGCGCCGTGGTCCAGCTCAAACTTCGTGCCGTCTGCCAACGTCACGGGTACAAGCTTGCTCACGCGGTCCTTCATGTCGCCGTGACCGACCTCAACCGGGGGTGGCGAATCATCCACATCCGTCGGATCGGTGCCCGTGGGATCGGACGTGATCATGGTCTGCTTCACGGTCTGGTCGTAGCCGGAGTACTCCGGCGCACCGTCGGGCTCGCCGACGAATGATGCCACCGACTCGCGGAAGGCGTTCTTCGCCTCATCCAGCCGGATGCGATCCTGCGGCCGACGCGGACCGGCGATGGAGGGAACCACCGTCGAGAGATCCAGTTCGATGTACTCGGAGAAAACGGGCTCGTTGTTCGCGTCGTGCCAGAGTCCCTGTTCCCTGCTGTAGGCCTCGACGAGCGCAAGCTGGTGCTCGTCGCGGCCAGTGAGGCGCATGTAGTCGATCGTCTGGTCGTCGATGGGGAAGACCGCGATCGTGGAACCGTACTCCGGGCTCATGTTGCCAATGGTGGCGCGGTTGGCCAGCGGCACCTCGGCGACGCCTTCCCCGTAGAACTCGACGAACTTGCCCACCACCTTGTGTTCACGCAGCATCTCGGTAATTGTCAGCACGAGGTCGGTTGCAGTGGTGCCCTCG
>CBDTVQ010000238.1:0-3984 GCA_965364045.1 uncultured Tessaracoccus sp.
ACCCTACCGACAGGACTCAAACACCACGCTTCTCGCATTGTTGTGCCGAATCAACAACGGGAGAGGATCATGGCTCAATGTTGATTGTCAATCCCCCAAAGTTGACCATTTCAGCTTCTTGTCGCACTATTGGCGATGTGCCCCGCCCAATGGATGCCGATCGGGAGACCTTTTTAGTCATACCAAACATTCCGGCGTCCTGAATCTTTGGATATCCAATGCCGACACGACGTTCTCACCCTCGAGACCGGCGCGCAGCGCCCACCAATCTCTCTGACCTGAATATCGACAATGAGCTGTCGGAGTCCGGTCCGGTGGATGAACGACGTGAGGCGACCCGCAGCCGCAATTCCCCGGCTGTTCTGGCCCTGACAATCCTGGCCACCATCGGCGTGATGGTCTACACCGCCTTTCTTCTGCAGATCGACAATCGCGGCGACATGCTCCCGTGGCTGCTCGTGCTGGGAGCCGAACTCATCCTCGTATTCCTCGGCCTCATGAGCATGTGGACGATGTTGGCCGGCTACAACAAGGGACCGTCCTACGCATTCAATGAGGCGCAGCGCCGTCTTTACAATCCTCGGCGAAACGTTGATCTGGGCATCGCCGACAATGCGACCGCCTGGCCGTTGTTCCTCAACAGGCGCCAGGTTGACGTCGACGTGTTCATCACCGTCTTCGGTGAGGATCTGGGCACCATCCGCCGTACCGTCACCGCGGCGCTCGCCATGAAGGGACGCCACGGGACCTACGTCCTGGACGACGGCAATTCGGACGACGTCCGCGCCCTCGCCGCGGAACTGGGTGCCGGCTACATTCGCCGCCTCACCCGCCTCGGCGCAAAGGCAGGCAACGTCAACCACGCGCTGTCGATCACGCACGGGGAGTTCTTCCTCATCCTCGACGCCGACTTCGTGGTGAAGCCCGAGATGCTGGAGGAAACTCTGCCTGCAATGGCTGACGACACCTTCGCCTTCGTTCAGACCCCGCAGGTCTATGGCAATCTCCACACCACGATCGCCCGCGGTGCGGCGTACATGCAGTCCATGTTCTACCGCTACATCCAGCCAGGCCGCAACGAGTTCAACGCGGCGTTCTGCGTGGGCACCAACGTGCTGTTCCGGCGTAAGGCCGTCAAGGAGATAGGCGGCATGTACACGGGCTCGAAGTCCGAGGACGTCTGGACCTCGCTGTTGCTGCACGAGCGCGGCTGGAAGTCGCTGTTCGTTCCCCAGGCTCTCGCCATCGGGAAGGCTCCCGAGACCATCGAGGCGTACAGCAAGCAACAGCTGCGATGGGCAACAGGCGGGTTCGAGATCCTGCTGAGCCACAACCCGCTGTCCCCGAAGCGCCGCTTGACGCTGGATCAGCGGCTCATGTACTTCGTCACCTCCACGCACTATCTGAGCGGCATCGCCACGGGCCTGCTGCTGTTCGTGCCCGCGTTGGAGATCTTCTTCGACCTCCGGCCAATCGCCGTCGCCGTCGGCCCGCTTGAATGGGCGCTCTACTACTCGGGCTTCTACGTCCTGCAGATTCTGCTGTCCGCGCTGATCCTGGGCACGTTCCGGCTGGAGGTGTTGCTGCTCGCGGCGGCGTCGTTCCCCATCTACATCAAGGCTTTCCGCAACGCGCTGTACGGCATCGACGTCAAATGGTCGGTGACCGGCACGACGGGTGGACGGACGTCGGCCTTCAACTTCATCATTCCGCAGGTTCTGACGTTCATCTTTCTGCTCATCACCTCGGCCGTGGGCATCTGGCGGGACCTGTTGCAATCCACCATGAACGTCGCCACGTTCTGGAGTTTGGTCAACACCCTCGTGCTGGGCCTCTTCGTGCTGACTGCCTGGCGCGAGGATCACCGCCGCGCCCGTCCGGCAGCCCCCTCCGCAGTCATCGATCTTGCGACGGACCTTGAGCCCGCTCCACAACATGGCTTCGCTCTCGACCGCGACGCCCTCGTCGCCGCCCAAGTTCTCAAAAAGGAAGCAGTCTCATGACATGGCTGACGCGTCTCAAGATGTTCGGCGGCATTCTTGCCGTCCTCGCGTTGGGCCTGGGGCTGACCCTGTTGTTCAACCAGCGAATGACCCAGGCGCACAGCCTGTCCGCAACCGTCACGGCCCCCACCTTCGACGTCGGTTCCGGCTACGGCGGCATCGTCAATGAACAGTTCGTGGAAAACGGAGACCGAGTGAGTGCGGGCGACGTGCTGTTCGTCGTGAGCTCCAGTTCGCTACAGCAGGCCGTCAGCCAGGGCGCTGCGCCCGGCTCGACTGTGGCCTACAAACTCGATCTGGCCAAAGGCACGGTCACCTACACGGCGGTCAGCGACGGCAGTCTCGTCGATGTGGCCGGGACCCTCGGGTCCTACGTGCCGGACGGTGCGATCCTCGCCCGGGTGGTCAGCCAGCAGCGCGCAGTCGAGGGACTCTACTTGCTCAGCCCTGTGGACTACGGTCGCGTGGAGGACGGGGCCGCGGCCACGATCGTGCTGCCAAACCTGCAGAAGCTGAACGCAACTGTCGACAGCGTCCGGGTGAAGACCGAGGACGGGGAGGCGCTGGCAGTGATCCGGCTGACAGGCGATGCCCTCATGGATCCTGTGTTGTCTTCGCTCACACGCGACGGCACTCCGGTCACCACCCAGGTGCAACTGAGTGACGACGGCATCCTTGCCGGACCCACCGCCTCGGCACTGGCGTTCCTGACCAAGATCGGGCTCCGCTGATGTGGGGCGCACCGGCCATGGTCGCCGGGATGGCGGCCGTCCTGCTCCTTTCGGGATGCACTGTGTCCGCCTCGGGGGACGCGCCCCCCGAGGGCGGAGGCTTGCCCACTGGCGGCGACATGGAGGCCGGGGAGGGTGCCGCGTGGCAGCCCGACGGCCTGGCGGCGTCGATCGAGCGGCTCGGAACCATACCGAGCAAGGACCTCATGCCGGTCCGCCTGGCCGACGGGCTCATTCCGCCGACGAACCGATGGTTCTCCGGGCTGGTGTTCGGAGAGGCCCCGCAGCCGGTCTACCCGCTGCCGCTGTCCTTCGCGCTCACTGAAGACGGGCTGACCTTCGGGCTGCCCACGGTGACGACAACGGAGAAGACCATCATGGGCACGAACGCGCCGATGATTCAGGTAACCCTTGCCGAACGGGCCACCTGGCAGGTCGTGGCCTATGACGACCTGTCCGTCACGGTGGAGGCCTCAGCGGACGAGTCACCTCTGGGCCGCGTCACCGTGGTGCAGGGTTCGCCCTACCTCACCTACACCGCGATCCGCGACCATGAGCTCAGCACTCAGTTGCCGTTCGAGGCCCACGACGGGTTGGCCTCGGTGCGCTCCGGCGACGGCGAGTACGTGGCAGTCTCCGACGGCGGATCCGTCGACGGTGCGGACGTGACATTGCCGGCTGGAACCTCCGTGACGTGGGGAGCGGTGCCCGAGGGCGGCGACCCGGCCACGATCGCCAGGCTAGCGGCACCCGTGACCGCCACCGCCGTGTCCTATGAGGTGGGCGCCGATGTGCGCACCACGCTGTCCTACGAGGCCGAGCAGCCAACCGTCGTGGTGCGGATGCCACACCAGCAGGACGACGCGGCGACATGTGACCTCGGTACCTTCGCAAGCAGCTACGGCACTCTGCAGGCATGCGAGGGCGACGAGATTTCGTGGGAGACCCCCGCGTACGAGGCTCGGGGCGAATTGGACCTCTCCGACATCTCCGACGGGGACGCCGACGAACTGCGGGCTGCGCTGACGGCTGATGTGGCTGCAGCGAAGGACTACCCGGCGGACACCTATTTCGGCGGTAAGGCCCTCTACCGCGACGCGCAGCTCTACTCGATTGCCCGCCAGCTGGGCGCCGAGGAGGAGGCAACGGCGGTCCACGACCGGGTCACGGAGACCCTGGTGAAGTGGGCTAACCCCGATGGCTGCCAGGAAGTGGACGCATTCTGCTTCGGCTACGACGAGACGAATCGC
>CBDTVQ010000239.1:0-3969 GCA_965364045.1 uncultured Tessaracoccus sp.
AGGTGAAGAAGCAAGGCTGAGTTGGATCCAGGAGCCGAGCTCGTCACGGTCGACGCAGCAGCGGGGCTCGCGCCCCGAAGGGCAGCTATCGCCGGCGCAATCGCGCGTTGGAGACCGCCGGCGGACATGCAAGCGCGTTTCCGACAACCTCGTCGAGTGGTTTCAACGTGACAGCTCCATGCAGGAGCGTCAGGCGGGATCCTGCCCACGACCGTCGGCCAGTTCTGTGACGAGGGCCGCAACTCGATCCTGGATGTCTTCACGGATCAGGCGCATCCGTTCCATCCCGCCGATGCCACGTTCGGACGGTTCGTCGGTGTCCCAGTTGCGGATCTCGATCCCCGGGACCGGGTCAAGAACCGCTTCCTTCCCGAGGGTGATGATCAGACCGACATCGGCGAGTTGGTCCCCGGTGATGGGCTTTGGGTGTTCATCCCCGATGTCGATGCCCAGCTCAGCCAGCGACCGAACCGTCTCGGCGTTCAGAGCCTCCCCCGGTTTGGTGCCGGCGGTGTGGACAGTGGCTGCGTCTCCGGCCATGTGGCGCATGAGCCCGCCTGCCATCTGGGACTTGCCGCCGTTCTTCACGCACACGAACAGCACGCCTGATGTGGTGGTCATTTATCTGAGCTCCTTCAGGAGGTTCGGCTTCGTGAACGCCCGGTCAGCTTCAGTATCCTCCAGAGGAACAGGCGCTTTCGGCGACATCCCCTTCGCGGCGAAACGGGCGCGAGCCTCCTACCGCTGGACGAGCAATACCCCGGGGGTGGGGCGCACGTGATCGCGCCACCACCCACCGCGGGCCCTGAGCATGGTGCTCAACGGAAGTTGAGCCCACCGTTGATGTCAATGACCTGGCCAGTGACGTACGAGGCGAGATCTGAGGCGAGGAACAGCGCCACGTTGGCGACGTCCTCAACAGTTCCGGCCCGCTTCAGCGGGATGCCGGACACGATCCCCTTCTGTGCCTCTGGCGCGGTGAAGGTCTCGTGGAACGACGTGGCACCGATGAAACCCGGAGCCAGTGCGTTGACCGTGACGCCGTCCCCGGCGAGTTCCTTGGCCAGTCCGCGGCACAGACCAACCACAGCCGCCTTCGACGCGGCATAGGCAACGGAGCCTGCGCCGCCACCGTTCTCGGCCGCGAGGGAGGACATGAAGACCACCCGTCCGGCTGAGGACTTGGTCAGGTACGGAGCCGCCGCCCGGGTGACGTAGAAGGCACTGGAGGTGTTCACGTCCATCACCTTGCTCCAGTGTGCGTCCGTCATTTCTGCAACCGTCGATCGTCCCACCAGGTGGCCTGCGTTGTTGACGACGATGTCGAGACCACCGAGTGCCTCCGCCGCCTGGGTGACGACGTTCGTCGCCGCTTCCGAGTCCATCAGGTCCGCCCGCAGGGCAACCGATTTACGACCCAGAGCCGTGAGCTCGTCGACGAGCGCGTTGGCGTCGTCCTTGCCGGAGGAGTGGTAGAGCACAGCCACATCGGCTCCGGCGTTGCCGAGCGCCCGGACGATGGCCGCGCCGATTCCGGCGGCGCCCCCTGTGACGAGAGCGCGACGTCCGCTGAGATCGATCTGCATGTTGTTTCCCTTCCATGTTGAATCCGAGGGTCGAATTCGTGGTGTCTTCAGTTGAGGGGCTGCCATGCGGCGAGCGCCCTGCTTCCTTCCGGCATTGGCCGAACCGTTGGGCCGTGGCAGTCAGATACTTTGGTTTATCGTTACAACGGCTGGTAAACTAACCCGACCCCCTGATCAGAGCACTCTGTACTTCGAGGTCTTGGACTCGTGACAAGGGCTGTCTCTTGTTCCCGGGGTCACTGCGGCTCATTTGCACCAGTACGTCAGGCCGCCCGACAGCCCCTGGGCGACCACATCAAGGCCAGGAGTGATCGCGTGGCGGGTCACGTCAGCCAAGGCCGCGCAGGCCACATGCCTCAGGGGGTGGTAATGCCCCGCTCACGTTCGGCGATACCAGCAACTATTTCCAGGGCGCGACTCCCGACGAGGAGCCTCTCAGTCACGGAAGTCGCTGCGGGGGTTGCCGTGACTTTCACGCCAAGGTACCCGTGCCAGGTCCCGCCCGCCGCCGCGATCGTCTCGTGGATCTCGTCGTCTCCAAGCAGGCTCGCGCTCCATGCCGAGGACGTCGCACCCGCTCCGCGAGGAGCGATGTGCCCGTCGGACCACGGGGCACCCCAAGGTCCCTCGACGTCGCTCGCGCCCGAGAACATGATCCCTGACAGCAGCCCCGCTTGCGCGGCGAGAGCCACGTGTTCCGGTGGTGTTCGGGTGGAGCGGCCCTCGATGGCCGAACGTCCCCAGTTGACGGTAACGCCGAGGCGCTCGTCACCGATCGCCGCGAGGACCCCCAGTTCCTCCGACAACTCGAGGAAACCCTTCTCCGGTGGGCGCCCCGGTCTTGTCGCGTCACAGTGCTCCACCACCAGAGCGGTGTCTGCGGATTCCACCTGCAGAAGTTCGGTGAGGGAAGCCTCGAATGCGGACACGGAGGCCTGGGCTCGCCGGGGTGCGCTGTGCACCTCGATGGCCCGAATGCGGCGCCGTCCGCTGTGGTCCGCGGCGATGCGTGCCAACTCCAGCGCACGTTGGACATCGGCGACTGCTGCCCGGCGTCCCTCCGGATTCTCGGAGGCGAGCCCATAATGCGGGTTAGAAGCCAGCCTCCCCATCACCGTCGGAACGCAGGTGATGACCAGGTCCCAACTGTCGGCCACGACACCGGGAAGTCCGTTGCGCAGCGCACCCAGACACCCACGCTCCCCCAACGCCTCAGCGAGCGGCATCTCAAGCGCCCCCACCAATGGCTGCATCTCAAGCCCGCGGTACGCCCCGACAAGCTCGTCGTCCGGCACGCCGCTGAAGAGCGCGTACGCGCCAAGAACCAGTCCATCACTCATGATCTTGTTCACCATCCCTAGTTGGCTCCACACACAGAAAGCGGTCGGTCTTCGTGCTTCCGGCTCCAGCCCGCGCACGACCCGTCTGGCTGGCGGGGCGTCCCGTGGATCCCCGCACGATGAGCTCAGGCCTGAGCAGCGTGGACGTGCCGCGTGACAAATCCGCGCCCTCGGCGAGCGCCTCGCGAAGCGCCAGCGACGCGAGTTCGGTCAGCGGCTGGCGGATTGTCGTGAGCGGAGGGTCCCAGAGCGCGGCCAGGACGATGTCGTCGAAGCCGACCACCGAGACGTCCTCGCCAACCTTCAGTCCGAGTTCCCGCAGCCCGCTGCACACGCCCAGCGCCGTCATGTCGTTGATCGCGACGATCGCCGTCGGAGGTTCCGGGTTCGCGAACAGCGCGTGAACTGCCGATCGACCGACACCGGCCGCTTCTGCCACATCGAGTGAAATCGTCTCCTGTCCAGGCCACTGGGGCATGGAGACAGGGTCCAGCCCAGCCAGCTCAAGCGCCGAGCAGAATCCCCGATACCGAGCGGTTCGGTTGAGGGACGTGATCGCCCCTGCCACGAAACTCACCCGGCGATGCCCGAGACCGATGACATGTTCGGCGGCGAGGTACCCGCCCACCTCGTTGTCAACACTCACACTGACGACGGAGGCAGGGTCGCTGGGCTGGACCGGGCGGTCGAAGGTCACCAGTCGCAACCCCTTGTCGAGGAGGGGCTGCAGGTGGCCAAGGCTGGGCAGCGACGTCCCGATCACGATCGAACGAACGCCGGCATCCCAGAGGTCCTCCACGTAGCGGAGTTCCTTGACGGGATCACGATCGGTATTGCCGAGGAGCACGCTGTAGTCCGCAGCCAGGGCCGCCCGCTCCAGCTCTTCGGCGAAGCCACCCCAGAAGGGGTTGGCCACGGACGGCACGATGAGCCCGATGGACTGGGTCCTTCCAGTACGCAGTGACCTGGCGAGGCGGTTGGGGCGGTAGTCGAGTCTGTCGATCGCCGCGCTCACACGTTCGCGTGTTCCGGCCTGCATTCGC
>CBDTVQ010000240.1:0-3959 GCA_965364045.1 uncultured Tessaracoccus sp.
CACAGGGTCCTCGCTGGGATGCTCTGGCGCGTCGTGGGGCCACCAGACGATGGTGGGGGAGTCGGGCAGGAGCAGCGGAAGCAGCACGGAGCCGGCATGCTCGACCAGGGCTCCGGACATGGTGAGGGCAAGGAGGTCGCCGGGGATGCCTTCCCCCACCTGAATCTCCGCGTCGAGGGAAGTATCGCCGTCGGCGTAGGTCACCACGATCACCCGCGATGGGTGGGCTGTGGCCGAGGCCCGGGCGGCCTGGAGGGCATCATCTCGATGCTCCTCGTCTGAGACGACGAGCAGGGTCAGCACCATTCCGCTGGCGGATCCCACATTGCGCCGGGCGCGGAGCAGCTCGGAGGCCACTTCACGAGTGGTGGTGTTCTTCAGTTCGATGATCACTTCGATAGTCCTGTCGTCGTCTCTCAGGGCCTGCGCCAGGCGAAGCCATCACGGGCGAGCATGTCCACGGCACTCTTCGGGCCCCAGGTGCCGGACTCGTAGGGCTGCGGCTGATCCGGGAGACTCGCCCAGTGCTCCAGTACGGGATCCAGAATCTTCCAGCTGAGTTCCACTTCCTGCTGCTGCGGGAACAGTGGGGCATCGCCCAGCATCACGTCGAGGATCAGGCGCTCGTAGGCCTCTGGGGATGACTCGGTGAACGATCCGCCATAGGCGAAGTCCATGGAGACCTCGCGGATCTCCATCTGTGTCCCCGGCACCTTGGCGCCGAAACGCAGGGTCACGCCCTCATCCGGCTGGATCCGCATGACCAGGGCGTTGGTACCGAGCTCCTCGGTGTCCGTGACAGTGAAGGGCAGATGGGGTGCACGTTTGAAGCTCAACGCCACTTCTGTAACCCGACGCGGCATTCGTTTGGCGGCCCGTAGATAGAACGGGACCCCGGCCCAGCGCCGGTTGTCCACGTCCACACGAATGGCCGCAAAGGTTTCGGTGGAGGAGTCTTCGGCGACGCCATCCTCCTCGAGGTATCCCTTCACCTGTTGGGCACCCTGCCAGCCCGGGCAGTACTGTCCACGGGCAGTGTTGCGCGACAGGTCACCGGGAACGTGCGCCGCCGCCAGAACCTTCTGCTTCTCCGCGCGCAGCTGTGCGGCCTCAAACGACGTTGGTTCTTCCATGGCCGTCAGCGCCAGGAGCTGCAGCAAATGGTTCTGGATGACATCGCGGGCTGCGCCGATGCCGTCGTAGTAGCCGGCCCGTCCGCCGATGCCGATGTCCTCGGCCATCGTGATCTGGACGTGGCTGACGTAGTGGTTGTTCCAGATGGGTTCGAACATCTGATTGGCGAACCGCAGGGCCAACATGTTCTGGACGGTTTCCTTGCCCAGGTAGTGATCGATGCGGAAGACCTCGTGGGGCTCGAAGAGCGAGCTGACGACCTCGTTGAGTTCCTTCGCGGACTCCAGATCATGTCCGAACGGCTTCTCGATGACCACGCGGTTCCACCCGCGCTGGTCCTTCTCCGTCAGCCCATGCTTCTTCAGCTGTGAGACAACCACCTCAAAGCTTGAGGGCGGAATCGAGAGATAGAACGCGTGGTTGCCACCCGTTCCTCGCGCTCGGTCCAGCTCGTTGATGGTGTCCTTCAGTTTGCCGAAGGACTCATCTGAGTCGAAGGTTCCCGGCACAAAACGGATCCCTTCGAGGAGCTGCTCCCAGACTTCCTCACGGAAGGGCGTCCGGGCATTCTCCTTGACCGCATCGTGCACCACCTTGGCGAAATCCTGGTCCTTCCAGTCTCGTCGGGCGAAGCCGACAAGGCCGAAGCCGGGTGGCAGCATGCCCCGATTCGCCAGGTCGTAGACGGCGGGCATGAGCTTCTTGCGGGAGAGGTCTCCCGTCACACCAAAGATCACGAGAACGCAGGGCCCCGCGATCTGGGGGAGTCTGCGGTCCTGGGGATCCCGCAACGGGTTGTCAGAAGAGTGGGGCATCGGCTTCCTTGGCTGGGAAGGTGGGTGGGGACAGCGTTGACAACCTTAGCCACTGCTGAGTCCTCGAAGGCGCCATCGTTGAAGGTTGGAAGTCCTCGCCACCGAGTCGCTCGTCTTGGGTCCTCCTGCCGGGGCAGGTAGAATATGACATTGACCAGCGACTACGTGTGGTTGAGCCGATCAATGGCCAAATCGATGTGACTGAGCAATCTGGCCGAGTAATTGAGAGAGTGGGCGTTGTACGTGGTTGCAGGAGCCGCCGAGGCGCCCGTCAGGGCAAGTGCCAAGGACGTGGTGAAGGCTTATGTGGCCTTGACCAAACCGCGCATCATCGAATTGCTGCTCGTCACCACTGTTCCTGCCATGTTCCTGGCCGCGGGCGGACTGCCTCCCTGGAACCTCGTCTTGTGGACCATGATCGGCGGCATGTTTGCCGCAGCCAGCGCAAATACCTTCAACTGCGTACTTGATGCTGACATCGACGAGATCATGCGTCGTACCCGCCGTCGGCCAATGCCCCGCCACCAGGTGGGTGCCGTTCCGGCCTCGGTCTTCGGTGTGGTGCTGGGTGTCCTCGCCACGCTCGTCCTCGGATTCGGAGCCAACTGGCTCTCCGCCATCCTCGCCCTGACTGCCAACGCCTTCTACGTCTTCGTCTACACGATGTGGCTGAAGCGCCGCACCTCCCAGAACATCGTCTGGGGTGGCATTGCCGGCTGCTTCCCGCCGCTCATTGGCTGGACAGCAGTCACGGGGGAACTCGCGTGGGCGCCCTTCGTACTTTTCGCGATTGTCTTCCTGTGGACACCTCCGCACACTTGGGCACTGGCCTTCCGGTATCGCGATGACTATGCGGCCGCTGCCGTGCCGATGCTGCCGGTGGTGCGCCCCGCACCGCACGTCGCCATGCAGATCTTCTGGTACTCCGTCGCCACCGTGGCCGTGTCTCTCCTGCTGTGGCCGCTGGCGCCCACCGGTTGGCTGTACCCGATCGCTGCCGTGGTGCTGGGTGCTGTCTTCCTGAGGGAGGCCTGGAAGCTGTGGCAGCGCGCCCGCTCCGGCGTCGAGATAGCCCAGCTGAAAGCCATGCGGTTGTTCCATTGGAGCAACAGCTACCTGGCGCTCCTGTTCCTCGCCATGGCCATCGATCCGCTGATCACCTGAGCTCGGCCCCACACCGACCGGACCTGCCGCACTCGCTGCTCCACCGAGTCCCAGTACGACCGGACTCGCCGCATCCATGGTCCCCACTTACGCATAGGCTTTGGTGAGCGGTTTATGCCGGGTTTCGGGTCAGTTGGGTCGGGCGACGAATTCCCGGCTGGCCGTGGTGCCGGAGGTTGGAGCGTTGACGCCCGCCGGCCGACGGCGTGTCGAGAAGAGCAGCCACGAAGCGGCCAGCGTCACGACTGTGAGACCGGTGAGGTGCAGAATGACCAATCCGATGGGTACACCAGTGAAGTACTGGATGTAGCCGATGAGGCCCTGCAGCGCGACCGTCCCCAGCAGTATCCAGGCCGCCCTCGTCGCTCGGACGTGGCCTCCACGCCGCAGGAGGATCACGCTCGCGATGGAACCGAGCGTCAGGAGCCACGCTGATGCAGAGTGGACGCGTGCGACGATCAGGATGCTGAGGCCGTTGCGCCCAGCGTTGATGTCACCGGCATGTGGGCCGGCTCCCGTGACAATCGTGCCGATGAAAATGGACACCATGGCCAGCGCAAAGGTGAGGATGACCAGAAGTCGAACAGCGGGGGAGACTGCGTCGGACGGTACGCCACGGGCCATCGTGAGCGCCCAGGCGGCCAGCACGATGAGGGCCACAGAGAGCAGCAGGTGGGCGGCCACCAACGAGGGGTTGAGGTCCAGCCACACGACAATGCCGCCGATCACGGCCTGGAAGGGGATGCCCAGTCCGATGCCCAGCGTCAGCCACCACAATTTGTTGAACGCGCGGCGGTTCCGCCAGGCGGAGATGAAGGAGCCCAGCGCGACGATGGCCAGTACGAA
>CBDTVQ010000241.1:0-3934 GCA_965364045.1 uncultured Tessaracoccus sp.
GGAGGTGTGGGGGCGGCGAGCCACGCTGGCCACCTTCCTCGGGGGGTCCGCCGTCGGAGCCATCCTTTTCGGGCTGGCACCACAGATCGCCGAAGCCGTGGCCCCGGGTAGCGCATCCGGCCTCTACTGGATCACGCTGGGAGCTGGCTGCACGCTGTCCTTCTTCAACCTGGGCGCCTGGGGTGCTCTGTACGCAGTCACCCCGGAGGTCTACCCCACGAGCATGCGCGCATCCGGGGCCGGTGCGGCGACGGCGTTCGGCCGGATAGCGGCCATGGCTGCGCCCCTGCTGGTCCCGCTCCTCAACGGCGCCGGCGGACTTCCCTTGCTGTTCACGGTATTCGGGGGCATGTTCATCATGGCGATGATCGCCGCACTGTTCCTCCCGGAGTACCAGGGCGACGCACTGCAAGAGGTCTGATATCTCCCGCGGACTTACCGCCGAGCGTGTGAGGGTAGCGGTGAAGGACGGGACCTCGGCGCACGGCTGATCGACCATTCCCCCGGGCGCTGAATTCGATCTTGTGCGGTGGAGGCTCGATGAATTCCAAAACGGTTTTTCACTGATCTGCTGCTGTATCGTCCACAGCAGGAATCAACGTCGATCCGAGGGAACCATGGCTGAGGATGGGGAGCACACAACCGACGGCCAGGCCGCGGCCATGGTCAGCCTTGAAAAAGTGAACAAGCACTTCGGTGATCTTCACGTTCTGCGCGACATCGATCTTTCAGTGCAGCGCCAAGAGGTCGTGGTCGTCGTCGGCCCGTCCGGGTCCGGGAAGTCAACACTGTGCCGCACGATCAACCGCCTCGAGCCCATCGATTCGGGTGAAATCCGAATCGACGGAGTTGTCCTGCCGGAAGAAGGTGCGGGACTCGCGACGTTGCGTGCCGACGTTGGGATGGTGTTCCAGTCGTTCAACCTTTTCGCGCACCGCTCAGTTCTCGACAACATCACCCTCGCCCCCACCAAGGTGCGCAAGCTCAAGCGCAGCATTGCCGAGGCTGAGGGGCTCGACTTGTTGAAGCGCGTGGGGATCGCTGACAAGGCCCACCAATTCCCGGCCCAGCTCTCTGGAGGCCAACAGCAACGCGCTGCCATTGCTCGCGCTCTGGCCATGCGTCCCAAAGTCATGCTTTTCGATGAACCCACATCCGCCCTGGACCCAGAGATGGTGGGCGAAGTACTCGAAGTCATGGTCTCCCTTGGGCAGGAAGGGATGACCATGATCGTCGTCACCCACGAGATGGGATTCGCCAGGCGCGCAGCGCATCGCGTGGTGTTCATGGACGAAGGGCAGATCGTCGAACAAAACACGCCAGACGAATTCTTTGCCGCTCCCAAAACAGAGCGTGCACGATCTTTTCTGGATTCCGTGCTGGCCCATTGACCACCCATTCACCCCCGGAGCAACACCAGATCAGTTAGGAATCCCATGCCCACCATTTCACCTCCACGCAGGAAGCTGCCCGTCCTGGGCGCACTCGTCGCTGCGTTCCTCCTCACCGCCACCGCATGTTCCGGCACGTCGGAGAATGTCCCCGGCGCCCCGGCAGAATCCGAGCCCGCGGCATCGACCTCCGCCCCCGCTTCAGTCTTCGACGACGCGCCGGTGGCGGCTGACGACCTCATCGTGCCGGGCTCGACCATGGCAATGATCAAGGAGCGGGGAAAGCTCATCGTGGGTGAGGCCCTCGATGCCCCACTGCTGTCCCAGCAGGACCCCACAAACCCGGACCAGGTATCCGGCTTCGACGCCGACCTGGCGAAGCTGCTCGCCATCTACATCATGGGTGAACCCAACGTCGAAATCGTTCCGCCTGCCTCCGAGACCCGTGAGGCTCTCCTGCAGAACGGCACTGTGGATGTGGTGTTCAACACCTACACGATTACCGAGGAACGCGCACAGCAGGTGGCATTCGCCGGACCGTACTTTGACTCCGGTCTCGCCGTTGCCGTGAGGTCAGACAACACCGACATCAAGGGGATCGAGGATCTCGCAGGCAAGACGGTCATCGTCGGCGCCAACACGCCCGCCGTCACCGCGGTGCCGGAAAAGCAACCCACTGCGGAACTCATCGACTTCGCGACAGATCCGCAGGCCATTCAGGCGCTGCTCCAGGGCAGGGGCGACGCATACGTGCAGGATTACACCCTCCTGGCCAGCGGAGCCCTGGCCAACGAGGACATGAAGGTGGTCGGACAGCCCTTCACGAGCGAGCTGTACGGCATCGGTCTCCAACTGGGCGACGACGAGTTCAAGCAGTTCATCAACAACTGGCTGGTCGAGATCCAGGAGGGCGGCCAATGGGGAGAGGTTTGGCAATCGACGCTCGGTACAGTCGTCGATTCGGACATCCCCACCCCTCCGGCCATCGACTCCGGCTCCTGATCCATCCACCCTGCGCAGCGACAACAGCGAACGATGACCGATGAATATCCTGGCTGAGTACTTCCCGCTTCTCCTCGAAGCCCTCGGCACGACTCTCCTGATAGCGGTCGTGGCCGGGATCGGCGCCCTGATTCTCGGGGTGCTGATCACGGTCGCGAGGGTGAGCCCCATCCCGATTCTTCGGGGGGCCGCCTTCTGCTACACACAGTTTTTCATCAACGTCCCGCTCCTGGCGCTCCTGCTCCTGGCGGTCTTCGCACTGCCCGACGCCGGACTCATCGCGCCGCTGCTCCCCACAGCCATCATCGTCCTGACTGTGTACGAGGCCGCCTACGTCGCGGAAGTTGTCCGCAGCGGGGTCAACACCGTCGGGAAGGGCCAGATTGAGGCGGCTCGGGCCCTTGGGCTCAATCTTGGTCAGTCCCTTCGGTTCGTCGTGATGCCGCAGTCGATCCGGGCCGTCATTCAGCCACTGGGCAACGTCATGATCGCGCTGGCGATGAACACCGCGCTCGCCGCGGTCGTCGGCGTGGTCGAGCTCACTTCGCGAGTCAACAAGGTGAACCTCGTCGAGGCGCGGCCCATCGAAATCTTCTCGTTGGCCGGCCTTGTCTACATGGCCATCGCCCTGACCATTGGATTGACCGCTGGCTGGATTGAGCGAAGGGTGGCGATCCTTCGATGAGCAGGTCTCAGCAACACGCCGCCAGCTTCCTCTACGAGAAGCCTGGCCCCCAGGGACGGCGTCGAATCCTCATGGGTTCGCTGGTCAGCGCTGTCGTTCTTCTGGGCATCATCGCCCTCGGCCTGTGGCAATTCGGCTCCAATGGGCAACTTGACGCCGATAAATGGACGCCATTCCTTGATTGGGCAATCTGGCAGTTCCTTTTCGTAGGGCTGCAGGGCACGCTCCTGGCCGCTGCCCTCGTGGCGGTGATCGGCTCCACCTTCGGCGTACTCCTGGCTGTGGGTCGCGTCAGCAAGGTGCGGCCGCTGCGTTGGCTGTCCACCGGCTACATCGAGGTGGCACGAACCGTTCCGGTCCTCCTGCTGATCTACCTGATGCTTTTCGGGCTACCCCAACTCGGCATCAACTTCCCGACGCTGTGGAAACTGGTCATCCCACTGTCGATCGCCAACGCCGCCGTGTTCGCAGAGATCGTGCGTGCAGGCATTCTCAGTCTCCCGAAGGGTCAGACGGAGGCAGCCCTCAGCCTCGGCCTGCGGGGAGGCCAAACAATGCGCCTGGTTGTGCTCCCCCAAGCGCTGCGCAACGTCACGCCATCCCTGGTCAGCCAGTTGGTGAGTCTCCTCAAGGACACCTCGCTCGGATACATCGTTGCCTATACGGAACTGCTGTACCGCGGCCAGGTGCTCTCGGCCTTCAACCATTTGCTGATCCAGACGTTCCTCGTCGTCACGCTGGTCTATCTCCTGTTCAACGGGGCACTCTCCGCCGTGGCATCCAGGCTGCAGCGGCCGGGCCGTCGCCGGACACCCTTGCCCGATCAGGCGCTCGCTCCAGCCGGCTCCGCACTGGC
>CBDTVQ010000242.1:0-3931 GCA_965364045.1 uncultured Tessaracoccus sp.
CCTCACGTGCCACCTCCATGATCTCGACGACGCCCTGTGCAATCTCTGGCACCTCGAGTGCGAACAGCTTCCGCACGAGGCCCGGGTGGGTGCGCGACACCACCACCTACGGCCCCTTGAGGTCACGGCGGACGCTCACCACATACACCTTGATGCGTCGGCCATGAACGTAGTCCTCGCCCGGGGCCTGCTCGGCCAGCGGCATGAACGCCTCGAGCGTTCCCAGATCCACACGGACGGACTTGGAGGCGTGGTCGGCCTGGATGATGCCCGTCAGGATGTCGCCCTCGGTACCGGCAAAGTGCCCAAACTTCTGGTCATCCTCTGCCTCCCTGAGTCGTTGGAAGATCACCTGCCGAGCAGTGGAGGCAGCAACCCGTCCGAAGTCGGCCGGGGTGTCGTCGTAGTAGCCGACGATCTCGTCGTCATCACCGAACTCGGGTGCAAGGACCGAAACCTTCCCGGTCTTGCGGTCAATCTCCACCTTGACGCCACGCAGCGGGTGTTCCGTCTTGTCGTAGGCGTTGAGGAGGGCATCCTCCAGCGTGGTGATGAGGTACTCCAGGGGGATTTCCTTATCGCTCTCGATTGCGCGCAGTGCAGCAAGATCAATGTCCATTGTTCTCAGGCTTCCTCGTCCACATCTGAGTCCGCAGCGGTGTCATCCACGGAACTGGTTTCCTGAAGCGCCTTGGGAGGGTTCATCTCCACCTGCACGACGGCCTTGCTGATGTCGTCGAATTTCCGGCTCATCTCTATGCCCTTGACATCGAGGGTTACCTCGTCCTCCGAGACGTCAAGGATGCGTCCGGTGACCTCCGACGTGCCCGACTTCACGGTCACCAGACGGCCGGTGTTGCGACGGAAGTGCTTGGGTTCCGTCAACGGCTTGCTGATGCCGCGGCTGCTGACTTCAAGCGTGAAAGGCAGTGATCCGACCGCTTCGCTGACGTCCAGCGCCGCCGAGATGTGGGACGCGGACAATGAGATGTCGTCCAGTAGGGGGCCCCTGCCGTCAGGTCCTTCACCGTCCACCGTGATGCGCAGGAGGGACCGCTTGCCCATGGGCTTGACCTCGAGTTCGTCGAGTTCCAGTCCGTTGTGGACGAGGATGGGAGTGATGAGTTCCGTGAGCTGTTGTTCGTGCATGGAAGGTACTCCGATTTAAGTTGTGGGCTCAGTCGACAGCTTGACAGCATACGGCACCGGGGCGGGCGACCGGTCATGGGCCACTGCGATTCATCAGTTGGCCCATTTTCTTCCGGAACCGCCCCACGGACGAGCGCCAAGTACAATCATCGCCAAGTTCGAGACAGTCTCCGCCACCCTCGGTGGAGTTGACCAGACGCTTGTGCTCCGCGTGCAGCGGGCCAGGACAACAGGAGGTTCGCCGATGAGAGACACCACTGCAACCCAGCTCTGGCTGGTGCGTCATGGAGCAACGAAATGGTCCCGATCCGGTCAGCACACCTCTGTGACAGACCTGCCCCTGCTGCCGGCCGGTGAAGAGGACGCCCGGCAGGTGGGTGGACGCCTCAAGGACACCGATTTCGGACTGGTGCTCACGAGCCCACGCCGTCGCGCACGTGACACGGCTGCGGGCGCTGGATTCCCCGACATCGAGGAAGATGCAGATCTCGTCGAGTGGGCCTACGGTCCCGGCGAGGGGCTGACCTCGGACGAGATCAGGGAGGAGGTGCCCGGTTGGCGCATCTGGACCCATGGGGCACCGCAGTTCGAGCGCGATGACTTCCCGCCCGGGGAGACGATCGAGGAGGTCTCGACACGTCTCCAGAGAGTGGTTGATCGTGTGCGGGCATCCGGTGTGGAGCATGCACTTGTCTTCGCTCACGGCCACTCGCTGCGAGCGCTTGCAATGGAGTGGCTCGGCATTGAGGTTGCGATGGCGAAGCACTTCCCACTGCAGACCGGCACCCTAAGTGTTCTTGGCTACGAGAAGGACAACCCAGCCATCGTGCGGTGGAACGCCGAGTCCTGAGCAGACGCAGACTCCACGCGCGCTACGGTGTCGCTCATGCGTGCCACCCGACGGACACTTCTGCGACTTCCCCTGGTGGTGGCCGTAGCTGGCTGTGCGCCGAGCCCCGTCATAGTGGGGGATCCCGGAGACGTACCGGAGCCGAAGCCACCCACACGCTCGGCCGAGGCTGCTGCGGTGGCAACCTGGGTTGCGGGTTTCGCATCCTTGGTGGACGTGCTTGCCCTCACCACGGTGGCTTGGGGTGCGGACGAGGCTGACGTTGTATGGCTCGCAGCCCTGCAGGAACAGTCATCGGCGCACGTGTCACGCGTCGTGGCTGCCGATCCCGTGACCGGTGGCCCCACAGCGTTCCCCACACCCAGTGCTGTTCCCCCTGCAGCCGCGCCTGAGACGCCGGTAGAGGCACTGGCCCTGCTCACGGCGGAGGTCGCGACCGGTGTCCCAGTCCTGCGTGCCGGTCTTGATGCAGAGACCACCGGTCAGGGACGTCTGCTCCACGCATCCCTGCTGGTGGCTGCGAACGCGAGCCTGACACCTGCCCTGCCACCCATTGAGGGTGGCGCAGGGCCAGCCCCCTTCGAGGAGGAGGACGAACCCGCATCGCTGGCCGTGGCACTGGGCCACGCACGCGCCCTCATCAGCGGACTGGAGCTCGGGCTGGGCAGGCTGTCCTCCTCCGATGACCTGCAGGCCGCCGGCAAGGAGCGATTGAACACCGCCAAGGAGTTGCGCAACATCCTGATCGCCAGCGTGGTGGATGATCTGCCAGAGGTTGACGTGTGGCAACTCCCCAATGAGATGTCCACACTGGGCGAGATCCGGGCTGCCTGGGCGCTGCTGGAGAACAACCTCCTGGATGCCTTCGGCGTCCTGACGGCCGCCGGTGCGTCCAACGCCGATGGCTGGCTGGATGCCATGCTGGCGCAGGTTCCTTGGGTCCATCGGTGGGGCGGACGCCTCCCCTACTGGCCCGGGTGGGTTGCCACTTCGTGATCGCTGCTCAGTTCGGCGCGATCGGTCTGTCGCCCCGGCCACAGGCCGCGTCCATCGTGTCGATCCCGACGCTGCACGCGCGGTGGCCGGGACCGCATGCGGTCAGCGGCCCGCAAGCTCCAGCACTGCGGTGACGGCTTCACTCACGGGAACCTCGGAGCGCTCCCCCGTCGCACGGTTGCGTACCTCCACCACGCCGTCGGCCAGGCCACGGCCAACGACGACGATGATGGGCATGCCCAGGATCTCCCCATCGGCGAACTTCACGCCGGGGCTGGCCTTGCGGTCGTCGACGAGTACATCGAGGCCGCGCTCCGAGAGCTCGCCGGCGATGCGGTCTGCCTCCTCGAAGACGGCTGCGTCCTTGCCGGTGGCAAGAATCTGCACCTGATAGGGCGCGAGTTCCAGCGGCCAACACAGGCCCTTGTCGTCGCAGGTGGTTTCCGCCACGGCCGCGACGGCACGGGAGACACCCACGCCGTAGGAACCCATGGTGACGGTGACGAGCTTGCCATTCCTGTCCAGCACCTTCAGCCCGAGGGCTTCGGCGTAGCGGCGGCCGAGTTGGAAGATGTGGCCCATCTCGATGCCACGGGCGAGTTTCATGGGGCCGGAGCCGTCGGGTGCAGGGTCACCCTCGCGGACGTCCGCGACGTCGAGTACACCGTCGGGAGTGAAGTCACGGCCCATCGTGACGCCCGTCAGGTGCTGGTCGACGGCGTTGGCTCCGGTCACCCAATGGGTGCCGGTCACGACGCGGGGGTCCACGACGTAGCGAATTCCGGAAGGGGACTCCTCCCCCATCACGGCTTGCCCGGAGGCATCCACGGGACCCATGAAACCCACCTTCAGGGTGGGGAACTTCTCAAAGTCCTCTGCCGTGAAGGGTGCCAGGACTGACGGTTCGAAGGCCGCCTCCAGCCGCTTGGGATCAAC
>CBDTVQ010000243.1:0-3921 GCA_965364045.1 uncultured Tessaracoccus sp.
GCCGAGATCCGGTTTGCACTCCAGGAGGGCGTCGGCAGGATCATCATCGACTCCTTCTACGAGATCGAACGGCTTGAAGCCGCCTGTGCAGACCTGGGCGTGCGGGCACAGGCGCTCGTGCGGGTGACCACCGGAGTGGAGGCCCACACCCACGAGTACATCGCAACCGCGCACGAGGACCAGAAGTTTGGGCTGTCCATCTCGGGGGGCCATGCACTGGCCGCCCTGGTGCGCTGCCACAGCTCCGTCCACATTGATCTCAGAGGGATCCACAGCCACATCGGATCCCAGATCTTCGAGACACATGGCTTTGAGGTGGCCATCCGCCGCACCCTGCGACTGGCCCACCAGTTCCGGACCGCCACAGGAACGGAACTGCCCGAACTGGACTTGGGCGGTGGCTTCGGAATCGCCTACACGAGCGCGGACACGCCGATGACCACCACACAAATCGCCGCCGCCTTCGAAGAGATGATCGAGCACGAGTGCAGGGGCTTCGGCCTCCAGCGTCCTCAGCTCTCCATCGAGCCCGGCCGCGCCATCTGCGGGCCCGCCGGTGTTGCAGTCTATGAGGTGGGCACCGTCAAGGTCGTCGACATCGACGGCGGACGGGCCCGGGTCTACGTCTCGGTGGACGGTGGCATGAGCGACAACATCCGACCGGCTCTCTACGCCGCCGAATACTCCTGCGTACTGGCCAACCGGGTCTCGACGGCAGAACCCGTCCTGTGTCGTGTCGTGGGCAAGCATTGCGAGGGCGGCGACATCCTCATCCGCTTCGTGTTCCTGCCCGGGGACATCGGTCCCGGTGACCTGATCGCGGTGCCGGGTTCGGGTGCCTACGCACGGTCGATGGCAAGTAACTACAATCAGGTCCCGAGGCCCCCTCTGCTGTCTGTTCGTGGGGGCGCGACGTCGGTGCTGCTGCGCCGTGAAACCTTGGACGATCTGATGCGTCTGGATGTGGGGGAGTAAACCATGATGGACAACGAGCCGTTGAAGGTGGCGCTGCTCGGCGCAGGCGTGGTCGGGTCACAGGTGGCCAGGATCCTCATCAAGGAGTCCGAGACTCTCGCCGCACGCATCGGGCGGCCACTCAAATTGGTGGGCGTGGGTGTTCGACGTGCCGACGTCGAGCGACCGGGCATTGACCCGGCGCTGTTCACCACGGACTCCGAAGCGCTCGTTTCCCGTGGTGACATCGATCTCGTCATCGAGGTGATCGGCGGCCTCGAGCCCGCGCGCAGCCTGTTGCTTTCGGCCATGCAGCATGGCGCATCCGTTGTGACGGCCAACAAGGCGCTGCTGGGCTCCGATATGGCCGCACTCTCTGACTGCGCCAATCGCAACGGCGTGGATCTGTATTACGAGGCCGCCGTCGCCGGGGCCATTCCCATCGTGAGGCCGCTTCGTGAGTCACTCGTGGGTGATGAGATCCGTGGCGTCATGGGCATCGTGAACGGCACCACGAACTACATTCTGGACAAGATGACCACGGCGGGGCTCTCCTTCGACGTGGCGCTGAGGGAGGCACAGGAACTCGGGTTCGCGGAAGCGGATCCCACCGCCGATGTTGAGGGTCATGACGCCGCAGCCAAGGCCGCCATTCTCGCGGGTCTTGCGTTCCACACCGAGGTCACACGGGAAGAAGTGTTCTGCGAGGGCATCACCAAGGTCACCAAAACCGATATTGAGGCTGCGGATCAGATGGGCTGCGTTGTGAAGCTTCTTGCCATCACGCGACTCACCGACGAGCCCGAGCCCCGCGTCATCGTCAAGGTTCATCCCACCATGGTCCCGAAGACCCACCCCCTGGCATCGGTGTCCGGCGCCAACAACGCCATCTTCGTCGAATCGCGAGACGCCGGTGACCTGATGTTCATGGGGCAGGGCGCCGGTGGCGCACCCACCGCCAGCGCAGTGATGGGTGACGTGGTGACAGTTGCCCGCAACCGCCTGCGGGGCTCCAGCAACGACATGCAGACCGGCTACACCACCAGGGGCATCGCCCCGATCAGTGATGCGACGGCGCGCCACTACATCCGCTTCGACGTCGCGGACCGTCCGGGAGTGCTCGCGGCCTGCGCCACCATGTTCGGTGAATCAGGGGTGTCGCTGCAGATCGTTCAGCAGTCCCATCTGGAGGGCGCCCAGCGACAGGCAGGCTTTGAGGCTCGGTTGAACGTCATGACCCACGAGGGCAGCGAGGCTGATGTGGCGCAGGTGCTGGAGAAGCTGCGCGAGGCACCGTTCGTGGGCGAGGTCATCGACGTCATGCGCGTCGAGGGTCACTGAGCCGCAGAAGATGACGACATTGAGGGTTCGGGTTCCCGGAACCACCGCCAACCTGGGCTCGGGTTTCGACTGCGTCGGCATGGCGCTGGCCTTCGCTGACGAGCTCGAACTCGACATTGTGGACGATCCGGGGATGCTCAGCATCGAGGTGCGGGGAGAGGGTTCCGGCAACGTCCCGATGGATGATTCTCACCTTGTGGTGTCGTCACTGCTGACGGGTCTTGCCAACTGGGGTGGGGAGCGTCCCGGCATGCGGTTGCGCTGCCTGAATCGCATCCCGCACTCGCGTGGCCTCGGCTCCTCTTCCTCGGCCATCGTGGCGGGCCTCGCCTTTGCGTGGGGCATCAGCCATCCGGGTGACGCGCTGGATCGCGCCGAGTTAACCCGCGTCTCGAGCGCGCTGGAAGGACATCCCGACAACGCCGGCGCGGCGGTCTGGGGTGGGGCCATCCTCGGATGGTTCGAGAACGACACGGTGCGCCTGGTGCAACTGGACGTCCCTTCCCTGATCAGCACGCGCGTCTGGGTCCCCCACTTCGAGGTGGGCACGGCTGGTGCGCGCTCCGTGCTGCCGGATTCCGTGTCACGCACCGACGCCGTCGCGCAGGCGATTGCGGCCGCAGCCTTGCCCCTGGCGCTGGAGCGTCGTCATGATTTACTGCTTGCCGCGACGTCGGATCGGTTGCACCAGTCCTACCGCGCCGGTCTCATGCAGCCGTCCTTCGATCTGATGACCACGCTCCGGGCCGAGGGCGTGCCGGCCACCATCTCGGGCGCAGGTCCCACGGTGATCGCCGTCGGAACCCGGGAACAACTGTCCCGGAGCGACGCCGTCGCTGCCGAGGGTTTTGAGCGTCACGATCTTGCGCTGGGATCCGGTGTGGAGCTCTTCCGGAGCTGACGTGCGGTCCTCGGACTCCGGGATCTCGACACTCTCGCTGCACGCAAAGCGCTGAACACCGAGAGCCGGGGCAGAGGGCAATTGTGGTTGGTAGTCCAACCACGATTGCACTGTGCCCCCCGCCACAGTGGTTCCGGCGGGGGTTGTGGTCAATGTTGGTTGGCGGAGCAACCAAGGCTGACCACTGTTCATGATGACGCTGTCGTGGCTGCGCCTTGCCCCACAATGGGGTGATGCTTCTGCAAGAACTGGTGAACGCCTGGTCCGTGATGAAGGCGACACGCTCCCGACTGGCAAAGCGCAGGGCGCTGAGTGATGTGCTGCGGGCAGTCCCGGTGGCTGAGGCAGCGATCGCCACGTCCTATCTGTCAGGTGCACTGCGGCAGCGGCGCACGGGACTGGGTGCACGGTCGCTGTCCGCGTTGCCGCAGCCCGCCGGTGAAGCCACGCTCACACTGACGGAGGTGGATGCCACTTTCGGCGCCTTGGCGGAGCTGTCCGGCCCCGGCTCCCAGGGACGACGGACCGTTTCTCTGGACGTCCTGATGTCGCGCGCCACCGAGGATGAGCAGCGCTATCTGGCGGGACTCATCTCAGGCGAACTTCGCCAGGGGGCCCTCGATGCCCTCGTCGTGGAATCCCTGGCTGAAGCGGTGGGTGCGCCTGTTGGGGATGTCCGTCGGGCAGTCATGCTTGCGGGATCCACGTCCGTGGTGGCGGAGGCC
>CBDTVQ010000244.1:0-3920 GCA_965364045.1 uncultured Tessaracoccus sp.
GGGTTGTCCCGTTCGCATTCCTCGGCAACCCCGTCGTTGCTCTGGTGATCGGAACCATTCTGGCCGTCTACGTCCTCCTTCCCCGCTGGACGCCGCGCAACAAGGTCCACGGTTGGCTGTCCGACGCGGCCGCCTCTGCCGGCCTGATCCTGCTGATCACCGGTGCCGGCGGCGCCTTCGGCCAGGTTCTGCGCGACTCAGGCGTCGGCGACGCACTCGCCGAGGCGATCGCGGCCACCGCGCTCCCTGCCTTCCTCGTGCCGTTCATCATCGCCACCGTGGTGCGCATAGCGCAGGGTTCCGGAACGGTGGCCATGATCACCGCTGCTTCAGTCTCGGCGCCGGTGGTCCTGACCCTGGGTGTTGATCCGCTCGTCGCGGTTATCGCGTGCACTGCAGGATCCATGGTGTTCAGCTACTTCAACGACTCCTACTTCTGGGTCGTGACGCGCTTCACCGGTCTGGAGGGCGTCGACGCCATCAAAGGTTGGTCCGGCATCACGACGGCCGTCTGGGCTGGTTCCATCCCCTTGCTCTTCATCCTGAACCTCATCGTCGGCTGACCGCGGGCAGCCAGCGCAATCGGTGGGTGGTGCCAAGGTGATCCGGGCGCCATCAGCTGAGGCCGTAGGCCTTGTGGATCAGCAGGCCATCAGCTCTCCTTGGGTGCGACCACACGAATCACGGACGAGTCGTCGGAGCTCCCCATCCCATGGGCCTGACCGATCATGAACAGTTGCTCGGCGGCCAGAGCCACGGGCGTTGCCAGCCCGACGGCGCGTGCCGCATCGCCGACGATGCCCATGTCCTTGACGAAGATGTCGAGACGACTGCGGACTTCGGCGCCCTCGCTGTCATAGGCCTGGAGCATGCGCGGGCCGCGGTCGCCCAGCATGAACGAGGCGGCCGCTCCCGCTCCGAGCGTGCGCAGTGCCACCTCCTGGTCCAGGCCAAGTGCCCCCGCGAGCGCCATGGCTTCGGCGCCAGCGGCAATGTGCACTCCGCACAGCAACTGGTTGACAGTCTTCATGGCTTGCCCGTCTCCAGGGCGGGGACCCATCCTCTCCAATGTGGAGGACAGCTGCTCCAGTACCGGGTGTGCGGCTTCGAAGGCTTCATCGGTTGCGCCGACAACGATCAGCAGGTCTCCCGTCCCCGCGCGCACGGGTCCGCCGGAGATGGGGGCATCGACGAGATGCAATCCCTGACCAGAAAGCTTTTCTGCAACGCCGCGCACGGCGTCGATGCCGACGGTGGATGTGAGGAGGATCAGTGCTCCGGATTCGAGGACCTCTACAACTCCCTCGGCTCCGTAGAGGGCTTCTTCGAGTTGCTGGCCATTGCGTACAGCGAGCAGAACAATCTGGGCGCCGGTGGCGGCCTCACGTGCTGACCTCGCTGGCGTGACTCCGGACTTGCTTGCGAGCGCGGTGCGCTCCGGGGCGATGTCATACCCCTTGACTGCAAATTTTTCAGCCAGTCGTGACGCCATGGGAAGTCCCATGGCTCCGAGTCCCAGCACGGCGATTGTTGTGCGCACAATTCCTCCTTGAATTCGGGGTGGCAGTTCCGAGTGGGGACGGGTCAGGCGGTGAGCTTGTCGACGACGTCTGCGAGTCCCTGATCATCCCCGACGTTGCCGGCGAAGACGATGTAGGGGATGCCGCGGGCGGGGCCGTCACTTGGCTCCCACAGCGACACGATCCCGGGCAACATGGGTCCTCGCACGATTGCCCGGGAGATTCCCAGACCGCGGCTGGCAACATCAGATGACGTGATGCCACCCTTGGCCACGACGAACCGGGGCGGACGAACGGCCAGAATCCGCTGCACGACCTCCACCAGCGCGTCGGAAATCGTGCGCGCGATGTGCAGTGATGAGTCGGCATCGTCCCCGGTGACCAGGGTGCGCGACGTGCGGACGACGACGTTGCCCTCCGCGAGTGCCTGGACGGCCTGGTCGACGAGGATGTCGAGGTGGGCGTCACGATCAGCGCCCAGGACGCGTTGAACATCAATTTCCAACTCGGTGGGATGCCTGCGTTCACGAAGAGCTTCGAGCTGCCTCGTGGTCATGGCGACGTGTGAACCAATAGCGATGAGGCCGCCCACGGCATCTTCTCCAACGCCTCCGTCGCGGATGTTCGCGACGTCAGCGCTGGTCAACGGCTCCAGCACATCCTGTCCGATGAGGGCTCGAACGAAGGGGGGCCCCACCCGGTAGATGAAGCGCTTGCCCTCAGTTTCGGCAGCCAGGATGGCGAGCGAAAGGGCTCGCAGGTCGGTCTCCTCCACTATGTCGACCACCACGGGCTGACCGTCGACGAGTCCGCACAGCTTCTCGGTGACCGCGTGCGTGTCGCCCCGTAGTTCGTCGAGGTTCACTGCAGCGACATCAGAGGCGCGATACCGTCCATCAGACTTTTCCTCCACCCACTCGCGCAGGTCTGAGGCTGTGTAGCCGAAAGAGGCATCGCGGGCGAACTCCGTCTGGCCAACGGGGACGAAGCCGTCAGCTTCAGAGCCTGCGTAGTGGACGCTGTCAACGGTGATGCGGCCCGCATCGCCAAAGGCGGGGACGATGATGACCCCGTCGATGGGGATGCTGGCGGCGGCCATGACCTCGGCCAGTACGTCGGGCTCCAACGGGAAGTGTCCTCGCAAGGTGGAATCTGACCGGGAGACGAAGTCGATCACCAAGCCCAGCCGAGCGGCGGCTCGCAGCGCGTTGGTGGCCACTTCACGATTCCGTGTGGAGGCGGTGTCGGGTGCGAGGCTGCGAGAGTTGGTCATGACATACACCGCGGGGGCTCCCGTGTTGAGCGCCCAGAACAAGTCCTCCTCGGTCCAGCCAGTCAGGACCGGAAGATCGCCAACGGATTGAGTGCCGGTGGGGTCATCGTCGAGCACCACGAGGCGATGTGCACTACTGCCGCGTGCGTTGCGAACCGTCTCGGCGGTCAACTCGACGGCCGCAGGGTGGCTACTGAGCAATTGCTCCTTGGTAAGAGGATTTGTGATCACGTTCCTGTACTCCTTCGTCAGTTCAGTGTGAGGGGGGTGTTCAATCGCACGATACTGGTGAGTCCGGGCGCCATGTGGCATCGCGTGTCTTTGCGTCCTGACCGAGTCTCCTGCAGGAATCTGCGTGCCTGGATTCGAAATCTCACCCGGACACACGGTTGAAGATCTCGGACCGGGACACGGCGCCGATTCCTGGCTTCGATGCAGGGGCACAGAGTCAGTTCGGCCCGCCTGTGGCAGACAGTGATCCTGCTTGCTCAAGTCACAGCTTCGCGAGCCGGCGATCGCTTACGCACCGCGGCACTGAGACGTCCAGGGGTTGAATGAATCGCGCTGGGGTACTTGGATTTCCAGAAGCGATTTAGATCACCGACGTGCCGGCCGAGTGCATCCATGGAGAAGACTCTCGATGCGCGGGGTTTGAACGACATGGCAGAGCGACAGCGATAGGTGATGGCGGCTGCGGGACGTCCCGTCGACTCGTTGCGAGCGCTGACCCATATCAGGGCAACGCTCGTGCTGAATCGCTGGGCTGAGGTGTCTGCTCGGCCGGAGGAGTCCTCCTACCTCGGGTCGAGAGGGAAGAAGCTACCTGGATTGATCGGTTGTAGTCGGTGCGTGTTCGATAGCCTGTTCACATTCCAGACGGTGCTGACTGAGATGTCGATGAACGCCATGGTCCGGTGACAGGAGATTCCACAATGGCTAAACAGGTGTTGTCTGCCGTTGGCTTTGCGCCTACTGGTGGGCTTGCGTGACCAGCGACAGTGGCGCCCAGGACGGCTCTGCGGCCAGGGGAACGGGGAGCCGTGTCGAACGGTTCCACTTCACGAAGGCCAGCGTCGGCACGTGGCAGGATCCCGAGGGACGGCATCGAAACTGGCCTATGGTCTACA
>CBDTVQ010000245.1:0-3864 GCA_965364045.1 uncultured Tessaracoccus sp.
GCATTCACTGTGCTCGACGGCGATATGCGGTCCGGTGGGCACTGGTTGCGGTGAGCCTGGTTGGTCTGTGCGTGGCGGCTACTGGTTGCGGCGTGTCCGGCCCTCTGTCGCCGGCGTTGTCTGCGTCTTCTGTTCCCCATCCACTCTCCGTGGTCCTCGGATCGACCGGACACGCCGCATTCACTGCGCACCGAACCCGTGGGCGACCGGACATGCCGCATTCACTGTGCTCGACGGCGATATGCGGTCCGGTGGGCACTGGTTGCGGTGAGTCTGGTTGCTTCTGTGCGTGGCGGCTAATGGTTGCGGCGTGTCCGGCCCTCTGTTGGCCTTGTCGACCCACCTCCGACGTCCGTCGCAGCCACAATTTCAGGCCGCATCTGCGCGCCGCATTGACCTCCGATAGCCTTCGGCGCGTCGTCTCACCGGAAGTTCACTCACATGAATGCCGTCCTGATCGCCGTGCTCGTGATGCTCGTGCTCGCAGTCGTCCGTGTACACGTGGTGCTCGCGCTGGCCGCGGGCGCCGTCGTGGGTGGTGTCGTTGCCGGACTGGGGCTGGACGGCACGATGGTCGCGTTCCAGGAAGGGCTGGGTGCGGGCGCAAAGATCGCGCTGTCCTACGCGTTGCTGGGGGCCTTCGCCATGGCCGTGGCGCACTCGGGCCTGCCAAGGCTCCTGGCAGACGGGATGGTGAGGAAACTCGGGGACCCGGACGCGCCCAACCAGAAGGCCGTCGAGGGCGTCAAGTGGGGGATCATCGCCGGAGTCCTGGCCATGGCGGTCATGAGTCAGAACCTGATCCCGGTCCACATCGCCTTCATCCCTTTGCTCATTCCTCCGCTGCTGGGAATCCTGACTCGACTACGCCTTGACCGGCGTCTCATCGCCTGCGCCCTCACCTTTGGGCTCGTCACCTCCTACATGTTCCTGCCCATCGGGTTCGGCCGGATCTACTTGAATGACATCCTTCTCGGCAACATCGAGCGGGCCGGCATGGACGTGGCTGACGTCAGCATCTTCTCCGCCATGGGGATCCCGGCGCTGGGCATGGTGACGGGGCTGCTGATCGCCATCTTCATCTCCTACCGGAAGCCACGCGATTACAACCCGGCCGCAACCATCGACGCCGACGCGCCCTCCCCTGCCAGGATCTCGCGCTACAAGGTGATCGTCTCGCTTGTGGCCATCGTCGCCTGCTTCGTGATCCAGGCCTGGATGACTGCCATCGGCACCGAGGCAGACCCGCTCCTGGTGGGTGCGCTCGTGGGGCTCGCACTGTTCATGACCACCGGCGTCGTCGGCTGGAACGAAGCGGATCGGGTGTTCACCGGCGGCATGCGGATGATGGCCATGATTGGACTCGTCATGATCACGGCCCAGGGTTTCGCCTCGGTGATGAACGCCACGGGAGACATCGAAAGTCTGGTTGCCCAGGGCTCCGACATCTTTGGCACCAACCGTGCCCTCGCGGCCCTCGTGATGCTGTTGGTGGGGCTCGTGGTGACAATGGGCATCGGCAGCTCGTTCTCGACGCTGCCCATCATCGCCGCCATCTACGTGCCGTTGTGCGTCACGCTGGGTTTCTCACCCGTGGCGACGGTGGCCATCATCGGTACTGCTGGCGCCCTCGGGGATGCCGGTTCCCCGGCGTCGGATTCAACGCTGGGGCCCACAGCGGGACTCAACGCGGATGGTCAGCACGACCACATTCGCGGCAGCGTGATTCCCACGTTCCTGCACTTCAACCTTCCGCTGCTCGCGGCCGGCTGGCTCGCGGCACAAGTCCTCTGACGCGGCTTCAGTACGCCCCCAAAACCCGTCATGGAGTTCAAAACGCCAACCGGATGTCAGTTCGCCAACGATGTGTCTCTGGCATTCTCACTTTGTGTTGGCGTCGCGGGGGTTGGGCCGCTCAGCTCAGTGGGGGACCCGCAACTTCAAGGCTCCGGGCAGCACCTCAAATGTCAGATCCGTGGTCTTGCCGATGACGTCGCCATCGAGTTCGTAGAGCTCCTCATCGTGCAGTTGGATACGCACGCGCTCGCCGGTCCTGCGGTCCATGGTGGAGGGCTCCTTGCTCTGGGCCAGTACAGCAGACACCATCTGCGTCAGTTCCACCTGGTTCTTCGGTGAGGCGATCAGCACGTCCAGGACGCCGTCGCTGGCCGAGGCTGCGGGCATGAGGGTGAGGCCGGCCTGCAGGTCGCTGACGTTGCCCACCATCACCAACGAGGCATCCCGCACCAGCGGCTCGTCGTCATCCATCGTCACCGTCGCGTGGAAGGGGCGTGCCTTGACATGGTTCAGGCCGGCAATCACGTAGGCGGCAACGCCAATCTGGTTCTTCAGCTCTTCGTTGGTGTCGTTGAGCACCGCCGCATCGGCGCCCACGCCGCACATCACGGCCGCGTGCTGCACCTCCCGGTCGGGATCGGTGACTTTGAGGATGTCGATGGTTGTGGTCCTGCCTCGCAGCGCAACATCAAGTGCCCGTTCGGTGTCGACGGGGATACTCATGTTGCCAGCGAGCAGGTTGCCGGTGCCTGAGGGCACGATTGCGAGCGTGGCTGCCGAATTCGCCAACGCCCCACACACCACGCGCACGGTGCCGTCGCCTCCCGCCACGAGCACCAGATCCACTTCGGCGTCCAGGGCCTGCTGCGCCATGCCGTGGCCGGGATCGTCGACGGTGGTGGAAAGCCACAACGGCGGACCCCAGCCGTTTTCCGCGAGCCGTCCCTCGATAATCCCCTTGAACACCGTCAGGTCCACCACCTTGGTGGGGTTGTAGATGATGGCCGCCTGGCCGTCGCCCTCCGTGGGGCGCCGCAGCCGCACGGCATTGACTCCGGTCAGCAGGTTCGCCGCGTTCGCCACCAGCCCTCCCAACAGGATGCCGCCCACGACGTCGGTGACGTGGTTGGCCCGCATCAGCAGGAGGTTGACGGCGAAGAGCAGCACCAGGGCCGCTCCGACGACTTGCCAGATGCGGATGATGCCCCGCCGTCGGCCAGCCGCCGTGGCGAGGGTGGCAAACATGATGGCAACTGTGGTGGCGGCCACCATGTGGGGGGCCGGGTACCCGGCCCCCTGATGGGTGAGGAGGAAATCCCACGCGGAGGAGGGGCGATCGCGCCCGATCAGCTCCTTCAGGAGCATGGATGCGCCGAAGCCGAGTGCCACCGACAGCACGAGGGCGGCGGAGACGCTGGTCAGTTGTCGACGGCTTGCCCACGCGCTGGCAATGAGGAGTAGCGGGTAGAGCACCACAGGGAGACTGATGAGTGCGATCGCCGCGCCAACCTGCCCCACACGGCCTTGGTCTGGTGGCGCGGGCGCCTGCCACAGGTCATCGAGTGCAGTGGGCAGAAACACCGTCCACAGCACGAATGCGACGGCGAACACCGCCGTGGCAACCACGTTGAACTTCGAGCGCTGCCACATGTTCATGGGCGCATTGTTCCACGCACCCCGTGCCATCCGTCGAATCCGGTGCAGCGCCCGGATCATCGGATGCCCGGCACCAACAGCCACACCGGAGCGCCCGGCGTCGGAGAGACACCCCCGGATCGTTGGGCGTTCGTGACTGCGGGTTCGTTCAGTAGGCTGAGTCGCATGATTGATCCGAAGTTGCTGCGCACCGATCCTGACCGTGTTCGTCGTTCCCAGGCGTCCCGCGGCGAGTCGGTCGAGCTGGTGGACGAGCTCATCGCTGCCGACGGTGAACGCCGTTCACAGATCGCCAGATTCGAGAACTTGCGCGCCGAGCAGAAGACCGTGGGGAAGTCCGTCGCCAAAGCCAGCGGTGACGAGAAGGTGGCACTGTTGGCGACCACCAAGCGGCTCTCGACCGACGTCAAG
>CBDTVQ010000246.1:0-3860 GCA_965364045.1 uncultured Tessaracoccus sp.
AAGCCATGCACATGCAGCAGCCCATCCACCTCGGACGTCACCTGGAGGGTCACCAAGGATCCGAGCTGAACGTCCTCCTCACGAGGCTCTGCCGGCGCGGACTCTGTGACGTCCAAGCGAATCAGCGTGGGTTCCACCGTGTTTTCGGGTGAGCACCCCGCGACGCCGAGGAAGAGAACGAGTGGCAGAAGAACGCGGGTGGGGAAGAACATGTTTCTCCTGGAGGATGCTGAACGACGCCACCAACCTACCTGTTCGCCGTGATGCCCGGATCCCGTGGCGACAACCCAGATCTTGCATGCCAGCGGTGTCTCCCGGGTGCCGACTCTCTGGATTGGTGTTGCGTACCCGGGCAAGCTCAGGTGAGCCAGCCACTAGGGTGGTGGGTGTGGATCGCCAACTTGTTTTCGTCCCCCTTGCACGTTCCGAACTCGACGCCATCCAGGGGCTGTCGCAACTGCGGGATCGACCTGCCCACACGGTGACCCCTGAACTCATTGACGACCTTGGGTTCGAGGAGAACCAGATGGAGGACGCCGAATACGCCACCCTTGTACTGGCGTCCGTCGCGGCGCTGGCCGCTCATGGTGAGCGACTGGTGCTGGTGGCTGAGCTGGACACTTCCCTGATCTCGCCCGGCGAGGACCTCGCCAACGGTGCCTGCGTGGTGACCCGAGTCCCACCCACTGCCATGACCTGCTGGTTCAGCGACGTTGACGAGGTGGATCCCGGCCCTGCTGCTGCCGCGGCCAAGGGACTGGACATCGACCTCGCGTGGGAGATGGATGAGGTGCAGCAGTTGCTCCACGGGCACGATCTCCTGTGGAATGACGTGGAGGAGTTCCGCCGCCAGGATTGAGCCCCCGCAGCCGACGCGGGGCAATAGCTGATTCGCCGGTTGGCTGTTTTATGACTGGCCTCTGGTCATGTGCGTGGGGTCAATGACACGATGGACCTCAGGCAGCGCGGAGCCGCGCAGCGATGACAAGGGTCGTTTCCCTGGAGGAGGTGCTCCGATGCCCAGAGCAATGTGGACCGGATCGGTGTCGTTCGGGTTGGTCTCCATCCCGGTGAAGCTGTACGGCGCAACCGAGGACAAGGACATCAGTTTTCACCAGGTGCACGCCGAGGACGGCGGCAGGGTGCGGTACCAGAGGCTATGCGAGAAGTGCGGTGAGGTTGTCAAGTGGGGCGACATCGCGAAGGGCTACGAAGCACCTGATGGCCGCGTGGCGATTCTGACTTCTGAGGACCTGGATGCGTTGCCGTTGACGAGTCTGAAAGCCGTTGACGTCGTTCAGTTTGTGGAGGCGGACGAGATAGACGAGTTGTATTTGCAGCGCTCCTATTTCATGGAGCCCCAGAAGACGGGGCAAAAACCTTACGTCCTGCTGCGAGAGGCCCTGTGCCGGGGCAACAAAGTGGCGGTGGTCAAGGTGGCTCTGCGGTCCCGGGAATCGCTCGCCCTCATTCGGCCACACCACGATCTGTTGGTAATGCACACCATGTACTGGCCGGATGAGCTGAGGGACGGGGAGTTTGCCGCGCCCTCCGAGGAGGTCACGATCTCGGATGCGGAGATTGACATGGCGAACCTCCTCATCGGCCAGTTGGAGGGGCACTTCGATCCGGATGCGTTCACTGATTCCTATCGTGAGGCACTGGAGGAAGTGGTGGAGGCCAAGCTTTCTGGCACTCCACTGCCCGAACAGGAGGATGCGTCACAGCCGATGGGTGATGTGGTGGACCTGATGGCCACCCTCAAGGCCTCTGTGGAGGCAGCCAAGAAGAGGCGTGCCGAGGCAGCCGAGGCCGAGGCCAGCTGACGGAGCGCACCGTGGGGCCGTATCCGCCGCGTTGACCCGTCACACGAGGCACAATGGATACATGACTGTATCCATGGGGGATCGCAAGAGTGTGCCCGCCGGCGAGGCCACCGGCCCGGGGATCGAGTTGAAGAACGGCACGTGGCACATCAGGGACGCCGAGGCCGTGCGTGAGGTGCTCAGAGCAAAGGACGGCACCACGCAGGCCGGGTTCACCTCGGAATCGGTGAACACCACCCGACTGCGGCAACCGATCCTCTTCGCCGACGGTGAGGAACATCGCAAGCAGCGCTCCCTGATTGCCCGATTCTTCGCTCCCAAGGTGGTGTCACGTCGCTACCGCGAGCTCATGGATGAGCGCGCGGACGCACTGCTGGCAGCCGCCGGAAACCGGTTCAAGCTGGATGATTTGGCACTGCAGTACTCCGTCACCATCGCCGCCGAGGTGATCGGGCTCACGAACTCCTCCATGTCCGGACTGTCGCGTCGTCTGGAGCGACTCTTCAACCAGCCCGAGTACGACCACGCTCAACGAGGTGGCGGGCGCAACTGGTGGATGCGTCTGGTTGCTCCCGTCATGGGGGCACTGCCTCTGATTCCATTCTACATCCGCGACGTCGCCCCAGCGATCAGGGCTCGCCGCAAACAACCCCAACAAGACGTCATCAGTCACCTCGTAAAGGAGGGGTACAAGGGCGTGGAGATCATGATCGAGTGCCTGACGTATGGGGCGGCTGGCATGGTCACCACCCGCGAGTTCATCTCCATGGCTGCGTGGCACTTCTTCGAAAGGCCCGAGCTCAAGGATCGCTACCTGGTCGCGGGGGAGAAGGAACGCCTCGCCATGCTGGGAGAGATCCTGCGTCTGGAGCCAGTGGTGGGACACCTGTATCGTCGGGCGACGCAGCCACTGGAAGTGGGGGACCAGACCATCCCGGCGGGCGATCTCCTGGATCTCTACGTTCGCGCGGCCAATGCCGACGAGGCAGTCGCGGGTCAGGCTCCCCTTGACCTTTGTCCAGGGAGGAACGTGGCCAGCGGCTATGGAGCGGAGGTCATGAGCTTTGGCGACGGGGCCCACAAGTGTCCCGGCAATGCCCTGGCCATCCAGGAAACCGACGTCCTGCTGCAGCGGCTGCTGGCGATGCGCGTGATTGTGCTGAGCCCACCAACTCTGTCCTGGGATGAACTGATCACCGGCTACAGGCTCCGCGGCTTCCAGCTTTCCGTCGACTGAGGGTTCTCAGGACTGCGGGTCATGCGCGGGTGGCGCGCCTGAGTCAGGCGGTCAGCCAATGGGTTGCGCGACGTTCCAGACCGGCGAATGCATCGTCGATCGATGGAGCAACCAGCGATTCCACCTTTTTGCCGACGAGCGGAATCTTCACGTTGAGGTCTCCCTCATAGGTGGCCGTGGAGTTGCCGGGACCCGACGGCGTCAGCACGGCGGCAGCGCTGATGTTCACAGGAAGACCCGCCACGCTGAATTCGATGGTTCCACGGCGCACACCCTGGGCGTCCGGATCGCCCCAGGTGAGACGTTCAGTGACATGGATGGTGCTGCCGACGAACTTGCGGATGTCGCTGGGTGCTTCAAGCGCCATCTCCATGTGGGTGGTGCGCCCTTCAATCCGAACGTCATGGCTCGATGCTCCGGCGTGCTCGGCAACATCCGAAATGAAGTCTGGATTGGCCATCAGCGACACGACGTCGTCGCTCGAGGCGGGGTAGCTGTGCTTGTAGCTCAGATGCATGACGGACAATCTAGACCATCCCCGACGGGGTGCCGTGGAATCGATCCTCCTAGGATGTGGGGCATGAGGATCGATCTCCACACCCATTCCCGGGTCAGCGACGGCACGGACACTCCCACGAGGCTGGTGCTCAAGGCGCTGGAAGCCGGGCTTGATGTCATCGCGCTGACCGATCATGACACCTTCGACGGGGTGCCGGAGGCCGTCGCGGCCGGAGAGCGGGTGGGGGTGCGGGTTGTCCCGGGCATCGAGATGTCCACGGATGTGACAGGCCACAGCG
>CBDTVQ010000247.1:0-3806 GCA_965364045.1 uncultured Tessaracoccus sp.
GAAGGCGGAGTACCCGAGACGCACCGGCAAGTTCGAGACGGGCTCGGCGGTCTTGATGGTGAAGGAGTAGTCATCCACCACGGTCAGACCGCTCATGGCATCGGCGGTGGGCGCGGTGGCGCACTCCTCGTCGGGGCACTGCAGGTCAGCGAAGCCCTCGATGGGCTCGAAGAAGTAGGAGCTCTGCTGGCCGTTGGGGCCGTAGGAAGCCCAGTTCCAGGCATCGACGAAGTTCTTCGCCATGACTTCAGTTCCATCCTGGAACATGTAGCCCTTCTTCAGGGTCACGGTGAAGGTCTGGTTGTCCTCGGTCTCGATGGACTCGGCAATGTCCATCTCTGGCGCGGCGGTTTCCGAGTTGTAGTGGATCAACTTTGCAGTGAAGGCGTCGATGACGTTGCCGCCACACACCTCTGTGGTGGAGGACCCGATGAGCGGGTTCTCGGGGGTACAGCCGCGGACGCTGATCTCGCCGCCGGACGCGGCGGTGGTATCGCCGGTCCCATTCGGGTCAGTGGTGGCGGCTGGATCGCTGTCGGCACCGCAGGCGGTGACGGCCAGCAATGCAGCACCTGCTGCAAATGCCAGGAATCTGTGTGGGGCTCGCATGAGTCTCCTACTTCAGTAATGCGGCCACGCGGTGCGTGACACTGTGGATTAGCTCGTTTATACAGGCGAATAGCGCCCGATGCCACATCTCGGCCCGGTGGTTACCAACTCGTTACACAGATGGGCTCCGCTGCTTTTCGGCGCCGCCCCAGCATGACAGCCAAAAAGGCTGGTGGCGAAACCTTCAGTCCGCCACTCGCACTGGAAGAGTCTTCGGTTTGAAACCTGGCCGTGTGGCCTCGAAATCATCAATGTCATCGGCGTGCAGGAGCGTCGAGGAGATGTCGTCCAGGCCGTTGAGCAGGCGCCCGCGCGTGTGATCGTCGATGGCGAACGGGTACACCTTGTCCCCCACAGAGATTGTGCGCTCCTCGAGATTGACCGTCAGCTCCTCATCGGGGCGATTCTCCACGGAGTCCCACAACTCGTCCACGACGTCTGTCTCAACCATGGCCACGAGGAGTCCTGCCTTGCCCGAGTTGGAACGGAAGATGTCTCCGAACCGCGAACCGATGACCACCTTGAAGCCATAGTTCTGTAGTGCCCAGACGGCATGCTCTCGTGAGGAGCCAGTGCCGAAGTCGGGACCGGGAACAAGAATGCTGCCGTGCTTCCACGGCTCGCGATTCAGGATGAATTCGGGGTCATTGCGCCATGCGGAAAACAGTCCATCCTCAAAGCCGGTGCGGGTGATGCGCTTGAGGTAGACCGCCGGAATGATCTGATCCGTGTCCACATCTGATCGGCGCAGCGGGACGCCAATGCCCGTGTGTGTGGTGAAGGCTTCCATTGCTCAGACTCCCATCAGGTCGGCAGGTGCGCTCAGGTGACCGGTGAGGGCCGTCGCCGCAGCAACGGCGGGTGAGACGAGGTGAGTACGGCCACCCTTGCCCTGCCTGCCCTCGAAGTTGCGGTTGGAGGTGGAGGCCGCGCGTTCCCCCGGTGCCAGTTGGTCCGGGTTCATGCCGAGACACATGGAACAGCCGGCTGCGCGCCATTCGGCACCGGCATCGAGGAACACCTTGTCCAGTCCTTCTATCTCAGCCTGGAGTCGTACGCGCGCTGAACCGGGCACCACGAGCATGCGCAAGGTGTTGGCGATGTGCTTGCCCTCGAGGACGGATGCAGCCAGCCGCAGGTCCTCGATGCGGCCGTTGGTGCATGAGCCCAGGAAGACGGTGTCGACGGTGATGTCGCGCATCCTCATCCCCGGCGTCAGCGCCATGTACTCCAGTGAGCGGGCGGCAGTGGCGCGCTCGACCTCTGATTCGAAGTCCTCGAGAGCCGGTACCGTCCCTCCCAGCGGGACACCCTGGGCCGGGTTGGTGCCCCAGGTCACGAAGGGGGTCATCGTGGTGGCGTCGAGGTCCACCTCCGCATCGAAGTGCGCATCCTCGTCGCTGTGGAGCGTGCTCCAATACTCGACGGCCGCGTCCCAGTCCTCGCCCTCCGGCGCATGGGGGCGGCCCTTGAGGTAGTCGAACGTCTTCGCATCCGGAGCCATCAGGCCGGCCTTGGCGCCCCACTCAATGGACATGTTGCAGATGGTCATGCGCCCCTCCATGGAGAGGGCCTCAATGGTGGAGCCGCGGTACTCGACGATGTAGCCCTGACCGCCACCGGTGCCCACCTGGGCAATAAGTGTCAGCACGGCGTCCTTGGCAGTCACACCCTCGGGCAGTTCCCCGTTGATGTTGACGGCCATCATCTTCGGCTTGTGCTGGGGCAGCGTCTGCGTGGCGAGCACATGCTCCACCTCGCTGGTGCCGATGCCGAAGGCGATGGCGCCGAACGCGCCGTGCGTGGAGGTGTGGGAGTCCCCACACACAATGGTCATTCCCGGTTGGGTGACGCCCAACTGCGGTCCAATGATGTGGACAACGCCTTGGTCCCGGTCCCCGAGGGAGTGGATGCGCACGCCAAAATCGGCCGCGTTCTTGCGCAGCGTGTCCACCTGGATGCGCGACACCGGATCCGCAATGGGCCGGTCAATGTTCAGCGTGGGGGTGTTGTGGTCCTCGGTGGCCAGCGTGAGGTCCGGGCGGCGCACGGGGCGCCCATTCAATCTCAGACCTTCGAACGCTTGCGGGCTGGTGACTTCGTGTACCAGGTGCAGATCGATGTAGAGCAGGTCCGGTTCTCCTGCGGCGGATCGCACGACGTGCGCATCCCAGACCTTCTCTGCCAGGGTCTTGCCCATGTGTCTTCACTCCTCGAGATCGTGAGTCTTCACGCTATCCCCGGGGTAGTCATCCACCCATTGCGTGTCCAGTATGCGAGATGATAATCTCGCCATATGGACGAAACCAGTGGCGTAGGCGTACTCGACAAGGCGGCGGCCGTGTTGTCGGCGCTCGAACAGCATCCACTCACCCTCGCAGGGCTCGTGACCGCGACCGGGCTCGCCCGGCCAACGGCCCACCGGCTCGCGGTGGCACTTGAGCATCACCGCTTTGTCGGGCGGGATCTCCAGGGGCGCTTCGTTCTCGGCCCCCGGCTCCTGGAGTTGGCCGATTCTGCGAGTGAGGATCCGCTGATCGCGACGGCCGCCCCCATACTCACACGGTTGCGGGACATCACCGGGGAATCGGCACAGCTGTTTCGTCGCCAGGGCGACGTGAGGGTCTGCTCAGCAGCAGTGGAGCGTCCGTCCGGACTGCGTGACACGGTGCCCGTGGGCGCCCAGTTGCCCATGACCGCCGGCTCCGCGGCGCAGGTACTGATGGCATGGGAGGAGCCGGACAGGCTTCCAAAACTTTTGCAATCCGCAGCCTTCACCGCCACGGGGCTGCAGACGGTTCGTCGTCGTGGCTGGGCACAGTCCGTCGGTGAACGGGAACCCGGCGTCGCATCCGTGTCTGCTCCGGTGCTCGCCCCCACCGGTCGCATCCTTGCCGCGGTATCCGTCTCAGGTCCCATCGAACGGCTCACCCGTCAGCCCGGACGTCTCCACGCCCCCGCCGTGATGGCTGCGGCCGAGCGTCTAAGTGACGTGCTCCGACGCTCGGGAAACTCCGCGTGAACTGACACCATTTCGAGGGGCATTTCATCTGCCACAATGCAGAACATCCCGTGACCCACAGGGGTCACGGGATGTTTTAACCTGGTAGCCCCGACGGGATTCGAACCCGCGCTGCCGCCTTGAGAGGGCGGTGTGCTAGGCCGCTACACAACGGGGCCAGGCGATTGGAAACAAT
>CBDTVQ010000248.1:0-3782 GCA_965364045.1 uncultured Tessaracoccus sp.
GGGGTCACGTTCGCTTTCCTGATTGCCTCGCCCCTGGTCAACGAGGTCGCCGTGGTCATGCTGGCCCCGATATTCGGGTGGGAAGTGACCGTCGCCTACGTCGCGGCAGGGCTCACCCTGGCTGTGGTGGCTGGCTGGGTCTTCACCCGCTTTGATCTCTCCAAGTGGGTGGAGGGGTTCGTCTTTTCCTCGCCCACCTCCAACCTGAACATCGACGGGCACCGACCAAGCCTGCGTGAACGCGTCGATGCTTCGATGGAGGAGACCCGCGACATCTTCGGCCGAGTGTGGAAGTGGGTCATCATCGGCGTCGCGCTGGGAGCCGGAATCCACGGCTGGGTGCCCACTGAGTTCTTCGCCATCTACGCGGGACCAGAGAATCCTTTCGCCGTCTTCCTCGCAACCCTGCTCGGGGTGCCCCTGTATTCCAACGCCGCCGGCGTGATCCCCATCGCAGAAGCCCTGTGGTCCAAGGGGATGGCGTTGGGCACCGTGATGTCGTTCATGATGGCAACCGTCGCTCTCTCGCTGCCCGAATTCATCCTGCTGAAACGTGTCCTGAAGATGCCCCTGCTCCTGATCTTCTTCGGAACCGTCGCCATTGGCATCATCCTCGTGGGCCTCGCTTTCAACCTGGCCACCTGACCCCCGACGGGGACAGCCACGCCCTCAACCCTGCCCCTCCCGGGACAGGCACCAACGACCCCAAGGGTCCAACAGAAAGGTCACCACATCATGCAGATCAAGATCCTCGGTCCCGGCTGCCGAAACTGCGTCAACCTGGAAAAGGCCACCCGGGCGGCGCTCGATGAGCTCGGCCTCACCGCTGAAGTCATCAAGGTCACCGACTACGCCGACATCTCCGCCTACGGCATCATGTCCACACCGGGCCTGGTCGTAGACGACACAGTCCTCGTCGCCGGACGAGTCCCCAAGACCGCCGAGATCAAGAAACTGCTGGCGCCCCAAGGCTGACACGAGAGCAGGTTCCGGCAATCCACTGTGATGCCGCACATTGTCATGTTCAGCATCCTTCCTGATGTTCCGGTCCTCAGAGCAGAAGTTCAAGCAATGCCACTCCAGCCAGGAGGATGCGCGAACATGGATGTCCTCAGGCCCCTGTCCGTGACCTACTTCCACAAAGGGAAACACATGACTGATCACCCCGCAGAACAGTACGAAAGTCCCGGAGAAGCCGTTTCCGGCAGTGTTCACGAAGGCGATGGTCTTCGTTTCCTTCGGTTCTCCAGGAACTACACCACAACGATCGATGACGTCTGGTCGGCCATCACCGTTCACGATCGCATGGGTCACTGGGCATTTCCTGGACACCTTGAGCCCAGGGTAGGGGGCAGAGTGCGCTTTGACAGTGACCATGCAGACACGCCACTCGGCCGGATACTCGAGTGGGATGAACCGCACCTCCTTGAGTACCGCTGGGGCGCTGGCGATGATTCGTGGCACGTTCGGTTCGCCCTTGAGACCAACGTCGATGGCGGAACAACGCTGACATTCGACCACCTGCTCCCGGAGCCCACGAACCCTGAGTTCGCAGCGGGCTGGCACTGGCATCTCGACCGCCTCGGCCAACTGCTTGACGGAGTGGAGCCCGACGACGTCGACGAGGACCAGCATTTCCACGATCTCATGGAGCACTACGCGAGCTGATTCAAACGCTCGCTGAACCGCGGAGATCATGCGGATGCGGCAGCCCACTTCAGGTTCGTTGCGCACCTCTCATAGCTGCATCGCGCTCTGACAGCCCCCGGTTGCTGGTCGCCGGCGGAGTCCTTGACCCAATCCAGGAGTTCGCCGACACACATTCGTGCAGGTTGAGGATGGAGGTGCCCTCCTTCGGCCCCCTGATGACTCAGCTCCTGAAGGACTCCAGCAACTCTTCTGCGGACGGATTGCGCAGCACTCTTTCACCCACCACGGCTGTAGGAGTCAGTTCGTCACCGTCGTTCAGTCGACAGACCTCGTCGTTCGCATCCTGATCCACCCAGACGTTGACCCACGTGACGCGATCGTCATTGCCCAGTGCCCGAAGCAGTCGTTCGCAGAACTTGCATCCCGGTTTCCAGAAGACGACGGCGCGCCCGGGGCCCAGCAGGTCCTGTGCTTCCGCCCACGCTGTGTGGCGACCCCGGCGCCCGTTGAGCGCAACCAGGGTCAGACCCACCACCGCCATGAAGACGACCAGCCAAGTCGGGGCATCGTTGTCGATCAATAGGAAAATGGCGATGGAGAACGCCGCCACCACCATGAGAATGGATACGGCTCGCTTCTTCATCATCGTTCAAAACTACTTGCTCTCCTTGAATGCACCTGCCCATTGCGATGTGCCCCGTGCGCTTGGATGAACACATGAGCAATTCGTTGATGCACCCCTCCGCCCTTGCTTTCCAGCTCCCTGACTACGCAGCGATCACCGACTCAGACGTCCGAGAGGCGCTGGATGCCGGGATGACACGACAGATTGAAGAGTTCGACGCAATCGCCAACAACGCTGAAGAGGCAACCGTCCAGAACACTCTTGAGGCATGGGAGCGCAGTGGCCAGCTCCTAACTCGTGCCCTGAATGCCTTCTGGGTGGCCAAATCGGCTGACGCGAATCCGGAACGCGATGCCATCGTCGCCGAGTACTCCCCGAAACTGGCAGCGCACACCGATGCGATCCTCCTCAACAGTGCGCTGTACGAACGGCTGCGGTCCCTCGCGACAAGACGTGACAGCGGTGAGGTTGTCCTCGACAGCCAGGATTCACACCTGCTGAGCGAACGACTGCGCGATTTCGAGCGCGGCGGCATCGCGCTCCCCGACGGCGACAAGGACCGGCTGCGCCAGCTCAATGCAAAGCTGGCGGACCTGGCAACCAGCTTTCAGGAGCGCATCACTGCAGGGCGAAATGCAGCGTCGGTGCTCGTAACCCAGGAATCCGAACTCGAGGGTTTGGACTCCGTGGAGCGAAAGGCAGCCCGCTCTCTGGCCGCCGACGGCGGGCAGGAAGGATGGTTGTTGCCGCTCGTCAACACCACCGGACAATCCGTTTTGACGGCAGCCAGGAGTCGCCGTCTGCGAGAGCGGGTGTACAACGCCTCCATCGCCCGGGGGCTCGACGGTGAGCACGACACGCGCCAACTGGTGCTCGACACCGTCGCACTCAGGGACGAAAGGGCCCACCTACTTGGCTTCGCACACCACGCCGGGTACGTGGCTGACGACGGTTGTGCAAAGACCACCGAGAATGTCACCGCGATGCTTCAGCAACTGGCCCCAGGGGTCATGGAGATCGTCCAACGCGAAGCGGAGGAGTTACAGGAACGCTTCGTTCTCGATCATCCGGAAGACACTTTCGAACCCTGGGATTGGGAGTTCTACGCTGCACGCGCTGCGGCGCAGAACGCCGTCGATGCTGACAAGTTGCGGCCGTATCTCGAGTTTGAGCGGGTTCTGACCCGTGGCGTCTTCGCGGCCGCCACGTTGCTCTACGGCATATCGCTCCATGAACGCTCGGACCTCGTGGGCTATACCTCAGAGGCCCGCGTCTTCGAAGTGAGGGAGGAGTCCGGCGACGTTCTCGGCGCCGTCGTTATGGACCCGTTCACCCGCTTGACGAAACAGGGTGGCGCCTGGATGACGAGCATCGTCGAACAATCGCACTTGCTCGATGGCAAACCCGTGGTGACAAACACGTGCAACTTCACCAAACCGGCCCCGGGCGCTTCGAGTCTCCTCACCTGGGACAACGTCATCACCCTGTTCCATGAGTTCGGCCATGA
>CBDTVQ010000249.1:0-3778 GCA_965364045.1 uncultured Tessaracoccus sp.
CTTCGTCTGCCGCGCACAGTGAACGCTCGTCGGCATGCTCAGCCGGCCCTGCGATGTGCTCGGTGACCCAGCGCATGCCGGAGTCCAGGTATCGACGCTCGGGGAGTCCATCGGCGCGGGCGGGTGAGGTCCCGAGCAAAGCTGTGTGGGGGACGCCGAGCACTTGCAGGGCGCCAGCGAGTTCGGTTTCCCGTCGCACCTCGAGTTCCGGGGTGCCGGCCAGATTGGAGAAGGGCCCGGGCACAACCTCGCCCATCTCGCCGCGGGTGGCGGTCAGGACGGAGACGCGGTGGCCCTGCTGCGTGAGGTGGGCGATCAGTGCGCCGGTGGCGAGGGTCTCGTCGTCGGGATGCGCATGGACGAAGCAGATGACGGACGGGACGTGTGAGCGGTTCACGAGTTCTCCAGGAGTCGTCGGTACAGCGAGAGGGTGCGCGTCGCGACCTTGGGCCAGGTCATCTCCAGGGCCCTTTCCCTGCCCCGACGCCCCATGTCCCGTCGGCGCGACTCGTCACGCAGCAGGGAGGTGAGCTCACGGCCCCAGACGTTCGCGTCGTGTTCGGGAACGAGAAGCCCGGTGTGGGTGTTGCAGATGGCCTCGGTCAGCCCTCCGGCGGCGGCGGCGAGCACGGCGGTGCCTGAACTGGAGGCCTCCAGCGCCACCAGCCCGAACGTCTCGGAATGCGACGGCACCAGCACCAGGGCCGCATGGCGCATGAGTCGGGCCAGCGAGTCCCGATCCTGACCGGGCAGAAACGTGACGCGCTCCGTCAGGCCCAGGTCTGAGACGAGTTGGTGGAGTTCCGCTTCGTAGCCGCTGAAGTCGGCGGATGCCTGTCCCACCACCACCAGGTCAGGTCTTTCAGCCTCTGGCACCTCGGCCAGGGCGGCGATGGCGATGTCTGCACCCTTGAGGGGCTGCAGCCTGGCGGCGAACAACAGGTAGCCCGGGCGCACGTCGGGGGAGGGAGTCCACACCTCATCGGAGGGATGAAAGAGCTCCACGTCCACGCCGGGACGCACGATGGCCACCTGTTCCGGTTCGGCGCCGCACCGCCCGATCACGACGGCGGCCTCGTGGTGAGAGACGGCGATGACGAGGTCTGATTGGGTGGCGCAGGTCACTTCACCGGCCAGCCGTGCAGGGCTCTCGGGCGGTTCGCCGTCGCGCAGGGGGGAGTTGGGGTGGGCAGCCACGGAGTGGAACGTCATCACATGCGGAATGCCGCGATCCCGGGCCACGGGAAGTGCCGCGACTCCGGACATCCAGTGATGGGAATGCATCAGGTGGAAGGGGCCCAGCGTCCGCAGACCCTCCGTGAAGGCGTCGATGTGGCGGTCGATGAGGCTCTTGGGCAGTGGAGTGGCGGGGCCGGCGTCCACGTGGTGCAGGACCACGCCGTCGCCCATGTCCACGGTGTCGGGCTGTTCGGGATCTGATCGGCGGGTGATGAAGTGGACTGACACTCCCTGCTGACCGAGCGCTTCGGCCAGGGATCGGATGAGGACGTTCATGCCCCCGGCGTCCGCCGTCCCTGCCTGTTCGGCGGGCGAGGTGTGCATCGACACGAAGGCCACACGAAGTGTCATGGCTATGAAGGTACTAAGGAATTCGAAAGAGCGGGGCGGCCCACCTCGAGAGGTTGACCGCCCCGCGTCCGGGAAGTTCTACTTCCAGAGGGACAGAAACTCGTCTCCGAAGGCGACCAAATCCGTTCCGTCGCCACTGCCGGTGAGGGACACGATGCCGTCGTAGGCCGCGCTAACACACATGGAGGTGTCCGTGTCATCCTCGACTCCACACGTCCAGTCCCCGAACTCCTCGGGGTTGGACAGCTGTCCAACGTAGTCGTCGACGTCCAGGAAGTCGGCGTAGATGACGACGATGGCTTCCGACGTGTCGCTGGTTTGGTACAGGCTGAACTCCCTTTCTGGATCGCCGAAAGCGGAGTATTCACCCACGATGGTCGGCATGACGGGCGGTCCTGACGCGGGCGGTTCCTGTCCGTTGGTCTCCAGGGGCTCAGTTGGCTGGGTGACCGGGTCATCGTTGGAAGAGGGTGTGACCGCTGGTTCCGTCGCTTCTTCTGAAGGGTCCTCAGAGGGAACCTGGGATGAAACCTCAGAAGCAGGCTCCGACGAGGAAGTTGCGACGGGTGCTGGATCCGACGGGTTCATGACCACGGCCCAGACGATTCCGCCGATGATGAGCGCAAGGACGACGGCAATGATCGTCACGATGATGGCCGTATTGGACTTCTTCGGAGACTCTTCGTATCCGACGCCCTGCTGGCCATAGCCCTGCGGGGGCTGTTGTCCGTAGCCGGGTTGCCCGTAACCCTGCGGGGGCTGTTGTCCGTAGCCGGGTGGGGGCTGTTGTCCGTAGCCGGGTGGGGGCTGTTGTCCGTAGCCCGGAGGAGGTTGCTGGCCGTAGCCGGGCGGGGGCTGCTGGCCGTAGCCCTGTGGGGGTTGGCCCTGGGGGTATCCCTGACCGCTGGAATCACCCGTACTCATGGGGATCTCTTGCGTCGGGTAGCCATCCTCGGCCCCGCCGCCCGAAGGGTTGGTTCCGTCGCCGGATCTCGACGGATATTCGCCCGGGCGATTCTCGTCGCTCATGAGTTGCTCCTCGTTCAGTCAATCGTCGTGATGGTTGTGTGGATCATTCCACCATGCCGACGAGTTGGGCTCGCCTCAGGAATATCTCCCGGTTCCGATGGCTCGAACAGCGGTCAGCCCTTGGATGGTGCGAAGCAGAAGGGGTGCCCATCGGGATCGGTCATCACCGTGTAGTGCTCGGCGCCCGGCTGTTCGATCGCAGGGATGGCGCCAAGTTCCTTGGCGCGACTGATGGCGGACTCGACGTCGTCCACCTGGAAGTCCAGATGGAACTGCTGCGGGTGCTCCTGCCCGGGCCATTGCGGCGGGGTGAAACTGTGAACCCGCTGGAAATTCAGGGTGCCACCGGGTATCGACGCCTGGGCATGGCCACTCTCGTCGTCGCGATAGGTGACCTCCCCGCCCGTGAGGTCTGCGTAGAAGTCCGCCAGCCGTCCGGCGTCCGAGCAGTCGATGGTGACGGCGTTCAGTTCGATGTGTGGTGTGGACATGTCCTCCATCATGCCTGCACCGCCGGTCGCGCGGGGCAACCCGCGCGGGTGCGGACGTCAGGCAACCAGCTTGAGACCCACGACGCAGGCCACGATGCCGAGGACCAGTAGGAGCCTCACGATGTGAAACGGTTCCGCACCGGTGGCCATGGCGAAAATGACAGTTGTGCTGGCACCGATGCCCACCCACACGGCATAGGAGGTGCCTGTGGGCAGTGTGCGCATCGCGTAGGCCAGGCCGAGCATGGAGATGATCATGGTGACGAAGAAAACGATGGAGGGTGTGAGCTTCGTCAGCCCCTCCGAGCGGCCCAGAGCGGTGGCCCAGGCGGCTTCGAACAACCCCGATATGACGAGAACGATCCATGGCATGAGAAGGACTCCTTGCAAGGTCGTCTTGTCGCGCACCGGGTACGACCCGCTCGTCCGGGGGCTTGTTGGGCCCACGTCGGATCGTAGCAAGGGCGTGGGGTCTCCTCATTTCAGTGAGGGTTGATAGCAGCGCGACAACGCCCGGCCCCACGATGGGCGCCGGGCGCTGCGAGCGATGTTGCTGTGGTGTGGGTGCTGGGGTTCCCCTTTGGTTCCTAGAGGAGGTTCTCCGGGACGGGGTTGCCGTAGGGGTCGAGGCGGCGTCCGTGTTCGTCGCGGGGGATGTCGTCATCTGC
>CBDTVQ010000250.1:0-3768 GCA_965364045.1 uncultured Tessaracoccus sp.
ACCCGCCGCTGGTTTCTTTCTGTTGTGGTGTGTCGAGTCGGGGCCGTCGCCAGACCGGCCATCCCGCCACCGTTCACCCAGCCACCGCCGGCCCCCGAATGGCCGGACACGCCGCATTGACTGCCCACCGAACCGTGGGACGACTGGAGGGCGCGGCCGGACATGCGGCATCGACTGTGCACCGAGCTCATATGTGGCTCGGCGGCCACTGGTTGCGGCGTGTCCGGCCAGACCAGCAGACGCGACGAAGTGCCCCGGTCGGTTCCGTCAGTATGGGGCGACGGCGTCGCCGCTGGTCGAACGCGGCAACGTGGATCGCGAGCGTGGAACAATGAAGTCAATGGGCAATGCGGTGAGGGTGATGGCGTGACGACGATACTGATCTATCTACTGGTGGTCTTCGCGGCCGGGCTGCTTGCGATCGCCATCCGCCTCCCACCGCTCGTGGGCTTCCTGGCCGCAGGATTCATCCTGAATGGCCTCGGAGTTGACAAGATTTCGGGCCTGGACTTCCTCTCCGATCTGGGCGTGACCCTGATGCTCTTCGCGATCGGCCTGAAACTGAACGTGAAAACTCTGCTCGGCAGGGAGGTCTGGCTGACCGCCTCAGCCCACATGGTGGGCTCCGTCATCGTCGGATCCGGCTTCCTTGGGTTGCTCGCGTGGGTTGGTGCACTCACAGTCGACAGCGTCCCCATCATCGCGGTTCTCGCGTTCGCTCTGTCCTTCTCCAGCACCGTGTTTGTCATCAAGATCCTGCAGGACCGGGGCGACGAGCAAGCTCTCTACGGACGCATCGCCATCGGTGTGCTGGTCATGCAGGACATCGCAGCGGTCGTGTTCATCTCCGTCTCCAAGGGAACGGCACCGAGCCCTCTGGCGCTGGGCCTGTTGGTGCTCGTGCCACTGCTGTGGCTGTTCTTCAAGCGCTTCAACAGGTTGGGCCGCGCCGAGATGCAGGCGCTGTTCGGCATCTTCATGGCGCTCGTTCCCGGCTACGCGCTGTTTGAGTACGTGGGCCTCTACGGCAGCCTCGGGGCGCTCATCATGGGCATGGTCCTCGCCTCCCATCCCGGTGCCGACCAACTCTCGCACAGCCTGTTCACGCTCAAAGAGCTCCTGCTGATCGGCTTCTTTGTCAACATTGGATTCACGGGACTCCCGGACACCCAGAACATCATCGTCGGGCTCCTGCTGCTCCTGCTGCTGCCCATTCAGGGCATCGGGTACTGGCTGGTGCTGTGGGCCCAGGGCATGCGCCACCGCACCAGTCTGTTGGCGAGTCTCCTGTTGGCCAACTATTCGGAGTTTGGCCTCATAGTGGCTGCAACGGGCGTCGAGGCCGGGTGGCTCCCGAAGCATTGGCTGGTCAGCATCGCCATCGCGGTTGCGGCCAGTTTCGTGGTTTCTGCCATTGCGAACCCCCGCCGTACCTCCGCGCTGTCGCAATTCGCCAGCCGCATACCGCCCCGTCCGCCCGAGAAATTGCACCACCATGATCGGCCCATTCCCATCGGCAACGCCCGGGCGCTTGTTCTCGGCATGGGGCGGGTGGGACGCGCCGCGTACGACCAGCTCACCGACGAGTACGGGCTGAAGACGCTGGGGGTGGAGCACGATCCGGATCGCGTTGAGGAGCTCCTGAAGAAGGGCATGAAAGTTATTGAGGGCGACGCCACGGACACCGATTTCTGGGACCGCGTCATCCGCAACGGCCTCATCGAGGTCATGGTGCTCGCCATGCCGTCGCAGCACGCCAACACCGACGCGCTGGATGAGATTCGCTCCCGGGACTACACCGGCACGGTGGCCGCCGTGGCGCTCTACATCGATGACGTCGACGAGCTCTACGCTCACGGCATCGACGTTGTGGTGCACATGTATGGCGGTGCTGGACGAGACCTGGCGGACCAGAGCATGGAAGCCAGACGTGAGCAGAGCCGCTGACCGTGACGTCCGAAGGATGTTGCTAGAGCCAACCCTGAGTTCGCCAATGGGCAACCAGTGCCTCCACTGTCGTCCAAGCTGAAGCCTGCAGCCTGGAGTCACTGACCCACGCCGCCAGGTGGTCTGAGTCCACCGCAGCGCCCAAAGACTTGGTCCGGGTTGAGGGTCCCAGCCGGATGGCCAGAAGCGTGATGACGCCGGGATTGAGGCCGCTGACCTCGAAGAGCGAGGCATTCATGGCTTCGCGCACGGTTGGGTTCGTCAATGGAGGCTGGGCGGAGCGCGTCGGAGATGGCGGTCGTGACGGCCATGCTGGGGGCGGGGCTGGCCTTGATCGTTGCTTCTCAGGGACCGATGCCTGCTTCCTCTCCGGCTTGGCGGTGCGGGGGGCACCGTTGATGAAGCGGGACACGTACCCGTCAGGCAGCCACTGACCTGGTCCGCTGTCGACGAGGATTGCAGCGTCGCACAACGGACACAGCCGCGCCTCGGAGAGCCCGACGGTGGCCAGTTGGTTGCCACGCGGATTGACGACGAGTTTCTGGGGACGCGTCAAGGATTCTGCACCGCCGCACGACTTGCACCGTCGCTCTGCCCGTAACCAGGATCGCTCGCACGCGGTACAGGTGAGCAGGACACCCTCGGGCGTGCTCTGCCCGTGAACATGGGTGTCCGTGGAGCACTGCGGACATGTGGTGTCAAACATCTCGGCCTCCTGTTCCGGTCAGAGTCTCACGTTCCCCGGGGACGCGTCCCGCGCCGAGACGTACACGCCCGTCCCAATCCTTTCTGGGTCAAGACGTCACGTCCGCCGTGACAAAGCGACCCCAGGCCAACGACCCGAAGATCGCAGCCCAAGCCAGCTGCACCAGCATGCCGCTGCCGAGTACTCCCCAATCCACCTGAATGCGGAGGAACTCGGCGAAATCGAACCAGTGGTGCGTCAGCAAGTAGGGATGGATCGCGGCGAGCTGGGGGAGTGTGTCCAGGACGGAGGACACAACTGCCACCACTGTCGTCGCTGCCATGGCCCCCACGGGGACCTCTGTCAGCGTCGAGAAGAACACTCCGACGGCCACCAACCCTGTGAGGGAGAGTGCCACATACATCGCGACTCCGAACATCCTGGCCATGCCGCCGCCCAGACTCACGGTGGAGCCGGAGAGCAGGGTCATGTCGGTGAGCCCGAAGAAGGCTCCGCCGGAGGCCAGCGCCATCACTGCGATCAAAAGAACTGCCGCAAAGGCGAATGCCAGTGATGCGACCGATTTTGACGTCAACAAGCGTGTCCGGGCCACGGGCAGTGTCAGGAGGTACCTGAGCGTGCCCGCCTGCGACTCCCCGGCAATGGCATCGCCGGCCGTGATCCCGATGGTGAGCGGGAGCAGGAAAGGTAGACACAGGAACAAGGACGCGATCACCAGGAACAGACCGTTGCCCGTCACGCGCCCGATGAAGCCGGGGCCCTGGCCGTCGAGACCCGAGCTCTGCGCGATGAACAGGACGATGGCCAGCATTAGTGGAACCAGCGCAAGTCCCACCAGCAGAGCAATCGTGCGCTTGCGCCCGAACAACAGCCGCATGTCACTGCGCAGCAGACGCCCGAATGAACCCTTAGCGCGCGACATCGAAGCCCTCCCCGGTGAGTTCCACGAACAGTTGTTCCAGGCTCCGACGGCGAACGTCCAGCCCCACGAGATCCACGCCGGCGTGCACCAGCGCTGCTGACACCCGCTCGGGTGGCACGTCCCCGAGATGCGCGTGCACCTCAGCCTCGTCAGTCCTGACGTCCGTGAGCCCGAGGGACTCGAGCACCGGAAC
>CBDTVQ010000251.1:0-3740 GCA_965364045.1 uncultured Tessaracoccus sp.
TGTTGCCCGGTTCAATGCGCTGGCTGCCCAGGGCAAGGACGACGACTTCAACAGGGGGCGGAGCGCCTACGACCGGTACTACGGCGACCCGACCAACACGCCCAACCCCAACCTCCGTCCGCTGACGGAGGGACCGTTCTACGCGGTGCAGGTGGTCCCCGGCGACCTCGGAACCTGCGGTGGCATCATGGCCGACAAGTATGCTCGCGCCCAGCGTGAGGATGGATCAGTGATTGCCGGGCTGTACGCCATCGGTAACTCGGCTGGCAACGCCTTTGGCCACTTCTACCCGGGGGCAGGCGCGACGATCGGGCAGGGCCTGACTTTCGGTTGGGTGGCCGCGCAGCATGCCGCGGGCTGTCTCAACGAATCGTGACGACGGTCTGCAACTGGCGGATTTCCGGTGTCCACCAGCGAACTGTTGAAATCGAATCGAATTGTCGGAGTCCTCTGACATGATGAATAACGAGGCATGAAGAGCAACGATCCAAGGAGAGAGACTGATGGCTGACCCCACAGACCAGGGGCGCAAGCCCTTCGTCACCGACATCGAGGCTGCGACGCTCGGGAACTCAAACTTCCGCACCACATTGTGGACGGGCGCGCATCTGCAGTTGACCGTCATGAGTATCCCGCCAGGCGGTGACATCGGTCTGGAGGTCCATGAGGAGAATGACCAATTCCTCCGCGTTGAGCAGGGCCGGGGCCGCTGTGAGATGGGCGCATCGGAGGCCAAGCTCGACTTCGTCGAGGACGTCGCCGACGACGACATCATCCTCGTTCCGGCCGGAACCTGGCACAACGTCACCAACACCGGCGACGATGACCTCAAGGTCTATGTGCTCTACGGCCCGGCCGACCACAAGCCCGGAACCGTCCACCCCACACAGGACGACGCCGAAGCCGACCCAGACGAGCACTGACTCCGGAGCTGTCGTGAGACCACTGATCGCTGGCCTTGTGATTGCCGCCACAGTCCTTCTGGGCGGTGTGGCGGGGACGTCGAGCGCAAAAGCTGACCTTTCTGACGCCGACGTGTACACGACGCCCGGAATCCATCAGGTCAACGGTCGGTGGTGGAAGACCACCTGTGAGGCCTACTCGACGCAGGTCGAGCGGTGCCGCAGCGAAATCTGGACACAGCGCGCCCTGCACATCTCCAACAGGTGGATCATCGAAGAGGGCTGGGTTTTCAACAACCTCACCTACCGGCCCAGTGGTCGTGGCATGTGGTCAGGCAATCCCTTGGCAACGCCGGGAGAGCACACGGTCAATGGGAGACGATGGTTCACGCGGTGCGACGATGCCTGGACGGGGCGTGGAGGATGCCGAACCATGATCTGGTCCACCGGAACCGGCCTCGTCAAAGGGCGTGTGCAGAGCGTTACGGGATGGGTGTTCAACAACATTGTGCAGTTCTCCAGCTCCACCGTCGCGGCGGTGGCGCCCTCGGAGCGTGCACCAAGTGGCACAGTGATGGGCCACGAAGTGATCGGCCGCTCCCGCCAGGGTCGTCCCATCGAGGCATGGCTCGTTGGGGATCCGACGGCCAGCAGGACGGCCATGGTGATCGGCCAGATGCACGGCGAGGAACGGTACAACAATCGCACCGCCTGGGAGATCATCAAGGACCCGCGCCAAATCCGTGGAATCCAGTTGTGGGTCATCCCCACGATCAATCCTGACGGTGAGGCGATCGGACGACGCCAGAACGCTGCGAACGTGGACCTGAACACCAACTTCGGAGTCAACTGGGTGGCGGAGAATGGGCGCTACAACTCCGGAACGGGTCCGTGGAGTGAGCCCGAGACCCGCGCAGTCCGCGATTTCGTTACGAGAATCCAACCGGGCGAGCTTGTTTCCATGCATTCTCCGCTCCTCGCCGTTGACAGCTATCAGCTCAAGAGCCGTGATCTGCACAACCGGTTGGTGCGGCATCTTGGACTGCCGAGCAAGTCCCTCAGCTGCCATGCCGGATCGTGCCACGGGACGATGACGCAGTGGGTCAACCAGACCCTTTCCACCGCCGCCATCACCATCGAGTACGGCTACACACCGCGCCACGACTACTACACGCGGGTTGCCCGCGACGGATTGGTCGTGGCTCTGGGCGGGCAGTATGTCCGGTAGCGCCAGGACAAGGAGCAGGCAATGACACTTCGCAACCAGGTCCAGCTCATCACCTACGCCGATCGCCTCGGGGGTGACCTGCCCGGACTCGCCACCATCCTCCGTTCGCCGGAATTGAGGGGCGCGTTCGGCGGTGTGCACGTGCTGCCGTTCTTCACGCCTTTCTACGGCGCCGACGCCGGTTTCGACCCCGTGGACCACACGGCTGTTGATCCCCGGCTCGGCAGCTGGGACGACGTGCGTGACATGGCCAGCACGCACGACGTGGTGGTCGATCTCATCGTCAACCACGTCTCCGCCGATTCCGCCGCGTTCCAGGACGTGAAGGCTAACGGAGAGGCATCGCCTTCGTATGCGATGTTCCTCACCATGTCCTCGGTGTTCCCCGACGGTGCGACGGAAGAAGACCTCACCCGGATCTACCGTCCGAGGCCGGGTCTTCCGTTCACCCCGGTGAAGCTGGGAGACCGGCTCCGCTACGTCTGGACGACGTTCACGCCGCAGCAGGTGGACATCGATGTCCGCTCCGATGAAGGGCAGGCGTACCTGAGAAACATCCTCGAGGCCGTGGCGGGAGCCGGGGTATCGCTGATCCGGCTGGACGCCGTCGGATATGCGCTCAAGACGCCGGGGACAACCAGCTTCATGACGCCGGAAACGTTCCAGTTCATCGAGGCGTTCACCGCCCAGGCTCGTGAGCGTGGCGTCGACGTGCTGGTGGAGGTGCATTCGTACTATCAGCAGCAGATCGAGATCGGCCGCTCCGTGGACCTTGTCTACGACTTCGCCCTCCCACCGCTGGTGTTGCACGCCCTCTACACCGGGGACGGCGGCGCGCTCGTAAGGTGGATGGGAGTTCGCCCTGCGAACGCCGTCACCGTCCTAGACACCCATGACGGGATTGGTGTCATCGACGTGGGCCCGGACCAGACCGCCCCTGACAGGCCCGGACTGCTCACCCCGTCGCAGATCGATGAACTCGTCGAGGGTATCCACGCCCACACCAACGGCACATCCGCCCGGGCCACCGGCGCTGCCGCATCGAACCTGGACCTCTACCAGGTCAACTCCACCTTCTACGACGCCCTTGGCCGCGACGACGAACGCTACCTGGCGGCACGCGCCATCCAGTTCTTCACCCCCGGCATCCCGCAGGTCTACTACGTGGGTGCACTCGCCGGCGGCAACGACTTGGACCTGCTGACCCGCACCGGAGTTGGCCGCGACATCAACAGGCATTACTACAGCGACGCCGAGGTCACCGATGCGCTGCAGCGGCCCGTGGTCCAGGCGCTGCTGGGTCTGTGCCGGTTCCGCAACGAGGTCGCAGCATTTGACGGGGAACTGGACGTCTCGCTGGACGGTTCACTCCTCACGATGACGCGACGGGGAGTAGAGGATCCGGAGTCCTGGGCCACGCTGAAGGTGGATCTGGCAACCGGCGAGGCGGACATCGAATGGAACGAGCTGGAGTCGTGCGGCTGGTACTCCCACCTGCTGGCAATGGCTGGGTGGGGCCAACCCAAGCTGGACCCCGCAGCATCCGCCGACAGCCCGTGAAGGGCACTGGCGCCGCATTGAAGGATATGAATGTTTTGGCGGACAACGGT
>CBDTVQ010000252.1:0-3687 GCA_965364045.1 uncultured Tessaracoccus sp.
GTCAGTCTGTCCGGGTTCAGACCGCGGCGAGTCCCCGTTCTCCAGTGCGGATGCGTACGACCTCATCGACGGGGGTGGACCAGACCTTGCCGTCGCCGACGGCGCCTGTCCGGGCGGCGGCCACGATGACATCAATGACGGTGCTGGTCTCCTCATCGGTGACAACCACTTCGAGGCGTGCCTTGGTCAGGAAATCGATGGTGTACTCCGTGCCGCGATAGACCTCGCGATGGCCGCGCTGGCGGGCGTAACCGGCGCACTCGGTGACGGTCATGCCCGCTACACCATGCTGAGCGAGGGCGACGGCGATGGTGGTGAGCATTGTGGGCTGGACGATTGCGGTGACGAGTCTCATACTCGTTCTCCTTCGGGGCTTGGAACAACGATGCTGTGCTTGACGCTGTAGGAGCTGTAACCCACGGCGCTGAGGTCGTAGCCGGTCTCGGCGTGCTCCATGCCGTCAATGCCTGCGGTCTCGGAGAGTGCGTGCGTCCTGAGGCCCATGACCCTCTGCAGGACCTTGGCGATGATGAATGTGACGACGAAGGAGTAGGTCAGCACTGCGACGGCACCCAGAATCTGGGCCCACAGCACGGCGAAGCCACCGCCATAAAAGAGGCCTGCTGCGCCGGTGGGGGAGGCAGGATCAGCGAGGAAACCGATGACGAGGGTGCCGATCAGGCCACCGCCCAGGTGGACGCCGACGACGTCGAGTGAGTCGTCGTAGCCGAGCTTCTTCTTGAGCCCGATGGCGAAGGCACAGCCGACCCCGGCAAGCAGGCCGATGACAAGTGCACCCAACGGGCTGACAGCGGCACAACCGGGGGTGATACCCACGAGCCCGGCGACGATTCCGGAAGCGGCACCGAGGCTGGTGGCGTGACCGTCACGAACACGCTCAACCAGGAGCCAGCCGAGCATCGCCGCGGCCGCTGCCGCAAGGGTGTTGATCCACGCGACCCCGGCGGTGCCGTTGGCTCCGAGGGCCGAGCCAGCGTTGAAACCGAACCATCCGAACCACAGCAAGCCAGCGCCCAGCATCACCAGTGTGAGGTTGTGGGGGCGCATGGGGTTGGTCTTGAAACCGATGCGGGGCCCGAGCACGATGCAGAGGGCGAGCGCGGCGGCGCCGGCATTGATGTGGATGGCGGTGCCGCCAGCGAAGTCAATGGCCCCAATGGTGTTGGCGATGAACCCGCCGGTCTCCGAGACGGAGTCGTTGAATGCGAAGACCCAGTGGGCGACGGGGAAGTAAACCACGAGCACCCAGATTGCCGCGAAAACGGTCCAGGCGGAGAACTTCATGCGGTCCGCGACCGCGCCGCTGATGAGTGCGACGGCGATGATGGCGAAGGCGCCCTGGAATCCGACGAACACCAGCGTCGGAATTGTTCCCACCACCGCCTCCTCGGACATGAGGCCAGCCAAACCAATGAAGTCGAGGGGGTTGCCGACGACGCCGCCGAGCGAGTCGCCGAAGGACATCGAGAATCCGATGAGGACCCACAGCACACCCACGATGCCCATGCTGGTCACCGACATCATCAACATGTTCAGCACGCTCTTGGCGCGCACCATCCCGCCATAGAAGAAGGCGAGGGCAGGGGTCATCAGCAACACGAGCGCGGCGCTTGTCAGCACCCAGGCCGTGTCGCCGGCAGAGATCTCGAGGACGTTCATGACAACCAGTCTCGGGGCGACAGATTTCAGGGGGATCGTCGTCCGGTAACGGTGTGGGGCATTGTCCGTGGCAGTTTCGCGTCGGCGTGTTACCAACTGGTTACAACCACAGCGTGAGCGAGCTTCCGCCCCGTCGCGCAGCGGTTGGGAAGCGACCGGACATGCCGCGTCGAGTGCCTTCCGCGGTCGGATATGGCTTGGCGCACATGGGGTGCCGTGTGTCGGGTTGGAACGATGTCGGCGCGGAGAGCGGCGGCGGTAGCGACGTCGGGATGAACCGACGAAGCCCCGGAGTCAGTGGCTGGCGAGCCAGTCGAGTTGCTTCCAACGTTGGACGTCGCCGCCGCCTTCGTGCTCGTTGTAGGGATACACCTCAATTTTTTTGGTTCCGGACCAGGCATTGAAGGCCGGGAACACCGTCGATGGCGGGCATGTGGGATCGGACAGGGCCACGGAGAAGTACGCCGGGCAGTGAGCTCGCTTGGAGAAGGACACGCCGTCGAAATGGCTGAGCGTCTCCCACACCTGCTCCTCCATGTGGGGGGCGGCTTTCAGAAGGTCGGCCACCAGCGCATAGGGAGGATTGTCGGTCAGTTCGACGCCCCGCCGGATGTTGCACATGAACGGCACGTCGGGCATGGCACCGGCCAGTTCAATGCCCAGCGACGGCGCGAGTCCGGCAGCCGCGATGGCCAGGTAGCCCCCCTGCGACTCGCCGGTCACGAACAGCCGGGAGGGATCGACGAGGCGGTGGCCGGCTGCGTACTGCAGCAGGCGGGCAGCGTCGGTGATGAGGCGTCGGTAGTAGTAGGTCTCGGCGGAGGCGATGCCTTTGGTCGTGGGTCCGGGTGGGCCGAAGGCTCCTGCATCCACGTGGTGATCCTGCGTTCCGCCGAACAGGTTGGCGTGTCGCCAGCCCTGTCCCCGAGGGTCCATCACGAACTGGGCGTATCCGGCCGCAGCGAAAAGTGCATCGAAGGGCATACCGCGGGACATGGAGTAGCCGTGATAGCGGATCACGGTGGGTAGTGGCTCCGTGGTGCCGGAGGGGACGTGCAGCCAGGCCTTGACGGGGGAGCCGTCGAAGCCGCTGAAGGAGACGTCAAAGGTGTCGATGGTGGTCAACCGGTTGTCGAAGCTCACCTCCCGGGCAGTGACTGGCTGGTCTGCTTCCATGGTCCGCGCCCAGAAGGCATCGAAGTCGGGAGCCTCGCGTACCTCAGGGCGGTACTCACGGAGTTCGGCAAGAGGAAGGTCATACTGCGCCATGTCTGGCAATGCTAGTGGGAGGGACCCCGGTGATACGCGACGAATCTCTCCGGCGTCATGCACGCTGCCTGAATCCTCTCGCATGAGCGCCCCGCGGTTGCTTCCGGGTACGACTAGCGTGAGCAGATGAGTGCTCCCCCGAGTCAGACCGAACACGCCCCCGCAGCCCGACATCGCGGAATTCAGCAGCCGGGCTATCCGGGGGTGTGGGGAACGATCGTAGGTGCTGTCGGTGCCACGGTCTTCGTGTGGGCGAATCGCGACGTGTTGCCGGAACCATGGCCCGTCATCTCGGTGGTTGCCTGGGCAGTGGCGCTCGTGGCGTATGTGGTGTGCGTGTTCGTTCTGCCCCGTGCATTCCGGGACATCGGGCATGTCGGCGCCGCCGCCGGGTTCATCTACCTCGGTAGCGTGGCCGGGATGTTCCTGATCATCCGACTCGGGACATTGCTGCTGGAGAATGCAGGCTTTGGCGCACTGCTTCCCGCACTCATCGTGGTGGCCGTTGGCGTGCACTTTCTGCCGTTCGCAGCCGCGTTCCACACCCCGATGTTCACACCTTTGGGAATCCTCATGGCAGTGGTGGGCCTCATTGGTCTGGTGCTTGGTTGGCAATGGGAAGTGCATGCGGCCAGCGGAGCCGCAGTGTTCACTGGGGTGATGATGCTCACGATCATCGCGACGGACGCGTGGCGCGGCACGAAGAGCGGACTTCGGCACCCTTAGAACGCATCACCC
>CBDTVQ010000253.1:0-3680 GCA_965364045.1 uncultured Tessaracoccus sp.
CGAAACCGTGCCGGTCCCTGGGACCAGTCGAAAGAACAGTTCCGAGACGAGAGGCAGTCATCCATTTGGCCAGCGTAGAACTGGCCCGCGTCCCGGTGTGCTGGCGGTCGGGGTCGAGAAGAATTACGGGCAACGGCATTGGAGACGCATTCCGGTGTCACCACGGACCAGAAGGAGCCAGCCATGACTGCCAAGACCACCGAGACCCGTCCGCGATTGGACACCCGCATCGACGTGAGAATCGTTCTGAGTGCGCTGTGGGCCACGATGGTCCTCGTCTTCGCCTACGTCGACATCTTCGGCTTCTACCGGGCTGACGTCCTCGAGGCAGCGCTCGACGGCAGGATTGCCACCACCTCCTTCGTGGTCAACCAGACCTTCCTCCTCGCCACGCTCGGATACATACTCATTCCGACGCTCATGGTGACCCTGTCCCTCCTGCTGCGTCCGCGTCCCAATCGAATCGTCACCATCGTGGTGGCGTTGGTCTATGCCCTGACAATCATCGGATCCTGCATCGGCGAAACCTGGGGCTACTACCTGGCGGGAAGTGCTGTGGAGGTCGTTCTGCTGCTCGTGATCGTCAGGACGGCCTGGAAGTGGTAGACGTCCGGTAGGACGTCGTCACGCTGAGCAGTGCTGCGGTTGCTGTCAGCGCTCGAGACGGACGATGGAGGAAATAGGCTCATGGAAGGCAATTGCGCAGTCATGAGCGAAGGGCAGGGCTTGTCGTGGCACGACATGAAGTGAGCGTGGAGGCGCCAGGGCCGTGTTCGTCAGGGACCAGGGCACCTGACGCATCGGTTGATCGATTGAGCGGTGCCGGTGGTGCTCCCAGACGAGTAGTGGGCCGCTGACATGCGCTGGAGGGGCGTCCATCACGTTGAGTTCTCCGTCCTGGACTACGAGGCGTCGATTGCCTTCTACGACGCGATGTTCGGATGGCTTGGCTACACGAGTTTCTCAACGCTCGACATCGAGTACCGGTCCACCTACTACATGGCCAGGTATCCGATCCCGCACAGCTACATCGGCATCCAGCCGGCGTTCACCGGTGAAAAACTGAGGCATGCCGAACAGTCCACAGGCATCAACCACATTGCGCTGTGGGCCAAAACCCAACGGGAGGTCGACGACTTCCACAGCCAGTTCTTGGTTGAGCGAGCCGTACCGGTGACTGACGAGCCGCAGCTCCATCCGACGTACACGCCCGGCTACTACGCGGTCTTCTTCGACGACCCAATCAACGGCATCCACTGGGAGTTGGCCCATACGCCGATGATCCCCTCTCCACTGAGCTACATCAGGTGGCGCAGGGCATTGAAGGGCATCGGAGCCCAACATCCCGAATGGCAGCAACCGGTCACTCAGGAAGCGATGCGATCATTGCCGCGCCGCCGCTGACAAGATTTTGCCGCCACAAATGGATCGATCCCTGTGTGGAACCCGCCCCGCCACTCACATCACGTCGACATTTTCATCACATCGACGTCAGCGGCACCCTCGCGTCCGTAGATCCACAGAATCACCTCGGACGGAAGTCCACTCACACGTGACGTCGGAACTCCGCGCCCGAGGCTGAACGGGTTCCGGTCAGGGGCTGCGAAGTGGACGGCGGCTCGCCTTCGACCCCACAATTGGCGTCCGGCCGTTCGTGCGCGGAGCCACAGGGCATCCTCGGTTTCCGCAGCCGGAGAGCTACGGGGCAGGCCGTTGGGGCGGCGAATGTCTTCGGTGTGGATGTAGTACTCACCGAGGGCGTGGCGATGGCCCTCCATCCCGTCGAGGGGCATGCAGGCGATGGAACCGGACTCCTGCCGCAGCTCCTCGACGAGGCCGGCGTACGACCAACGCCGTTTGTTGCGCTCGGCCCGCCGCAGCGTCACTCCGGCAAAGGCCGGTATCACGATGCCGGGCCAGCTCAGGGGATCGTGCTTGATGACCCAGATGTGCACGGCCAAGTCATGCGCATCCCAGCCATCGCACAACGTCGGGGATGTAGGGGCCACAGTTGCCAAGGCGTCGCAGAACTGTGCGTAGACGTGATCGCGCAGGTGGGAGCTCATGCTGGCAACGTACCGGGGCTGACAGCCTGCACGAGAGATTGGGTGTTCGGAAAGTGCGTCTGCCAACACTTTGTGAACACCCAAGGTTTTCCTCGGAGCCGTCGCTGCACAGAGGCCGCGACCTGCACGCGATTGCTGATTTGCAGCTTCTCCACAACGCGATCGACGTGGACGCGGTGGTATTTCTGGCACTTGTAGGGATGGCAGTCATGGGCCGGGAGGGGCGAGCGAAGCGGCTGCTCCGAAAAGACGTTTGGTTTGCCCTTTCTGAGTAGATTGCATAGCAAACTAGAGTGCGTTACGGTTCAATCATGGAGACGTCAGATTCCTGGCCTCCGCAATGGCTCCGGGGCCCGCTGCCGCTGAGCGTCCTGCGGGTCGTGCAGAGCGACGCGGCACACGGCTATGCCATCGCAACGAGGCTGGAAGAACTGGGGCTGGGGACTGTGGGGGGCGGGACGCTCTATCCCATCCTCAACCGCCTCGAGCGCGACGGTTTTCTGACCGCCGAGTGGACAGCCGGGGAGGGCGGTCCCGGACGCAAGGTCTACGCCATCACCAACGAAGGAAACGTGGAACTGGCCGAGCAGGCAGAGCTGTGGCGACGCTTCGCAACCATCAGCAGCCAGGCGCTTGCGCCCGACGCCACAAAAGGAGCAGGGAAATGACGAAGAACGGAACCCCCGAGGCTTTCGCGCCCAGTATCGACGCCCGCTGGCGGGACGCGTTCGTGATGGAGTTGCGGCTACAGGGCGCCAGTGGATCCACCATTGCTGATGCCCTCGTGGAAATTGAAACCCATTGTCACGAGAGTGGCCAACAAGCCACCGAGGCCTTTGGATCGCCTGTGGAGTATGCGGGAGCCCTTGACCTGCCGGACGAATCACGATGGACCCTGCCACAACTGGTGCGGATCTGGGGGCCACTACTGCTCGTCGTTGGCGGATTCTGGTGGGCCACCTGGGGTGGTGTGGCATTCCTGCTGGGGCGGCAGGCAGAGATCGTGGCGGGATCACTCATCAGCGGCGTCGTGACGGTGATCTCGATGGTGCTGGTGTTCGTCTTCGGGAACCAGGTGATGCGGTTCGTCGTGGACCATGTCGCGTGGGCCACGGTGGCACTCATTGCGACGCTTGCGCTGATCGTCACCTCCGGGCTGCCCTTTGAAGGCATCGTCCTCGGATCGGTGCCGGCGCTGGTGCCCTTCATCGTGGGCGTCGCGGCGATCCTGGCCGGGATTGCGTTGACAGTATTCCTGAAAAGGTCGGGGAAATTTCTGAATGATCCTCTTGTTCGGCCGAACGTGCCGGTTGGTCCGGGCAGCTGACGAGAGGGCCTTGTCCTTGTCATTGGAATAGGCAATGCGACACGTCAGTAGGCTTGCACCCTCGGACCAACCACCAGGACCTGATGGGAGCGACCCCTTGTCACACGGCGTGCTCAAGGCTTTCTCCCTGAGCCCGATCCAACAGGCCATTGGCCGCGGCCGAAGGTGGCCGCGGCGGACCCTGATGGTTCTCGCCAGCCTCGCTCTACTGTCCGCAGCCGCGTGGTTGGTCGGCTCTCAGGCGCTGCTCCAGGGGTGGGCTGCACTGACGCCATTAACCGTCGTCG
>CBDTVQ010000254.1:0-3644 GCA_965364045.1 uncultured Tessaracoccus sp.
ACAGAAAGTGCGTGTGATTGTCCACCACCGGAGCTGGCAATGCCTCGGGCAGCGGTGGCAACGTGAGCTCTTCGATGACGTTCATGCCTTGTCCTTCCTGGCCGCCAGAGCGGCTTCGTACAGCTCCTTGCGATTGGCGCCCGTCACGTCTGCAACGGAACGCACCGCTGAGGACAGCTTCTCACCATCGGCGATCCGGGCGGCCACCAGTTCCAGCGCGTCGTCGACACCGGCGACGTGCTCCTCGGCGCCACCCACCACCAGCGTCACCTCACCACGGACGCCGTTGGCCGCCCACTCGCGCAGCGTTGCCAGCGTGCCGCGCACCACCTCCTCGTAGGGTTTGGTCAGCTCACGGCACACCACGGCCGCCCGATCAGCTCCCAACACGTCGGCAGCATCAGCCAGGAAATCAGCGAGCCGATGGGGTGCCTCGAAGAACACCATGGTGCGCATCTCGCCGGCCACCGACGTGAGCCGGGCGCGCCGTTCCCCGGATTTGCGCGGCAGGAAGCCCTCGAAGCAGAACCGGTCGGTGGGCAGTCCGGAGACTGCGAGCGCCGTCAGGACCGCCGAGGGTCCCGGCATGGCAGTGACCCTCAGATCGTTCTCGATGCAGGCTTTCACGATGCGGTAGCCCGGATCACTGACCGATGGCATGCCAGCGTCCGTGACCAGTGCGACCGTCTGTCCTGCCGCGATGGCCTCCAGCAGTTCACCTGTTCTTGCCTCCTCGTTGCCCTCATAGAAGGACACGATGCGTCCACTGGCCACCACCTGCAGGCGCCGCAGCAGCATGCCAAATTTCCGGGTGTCCTCGGCGGCCACCACGTCCGCATCTGCAAGGAGGGATCGCAGCGATTCGCTGGCGTCGCGGTGGGATCCGATGGGCGTTGCGGCCAGCACCAATGCGCCGGATGGGTGGAGGGTCATGGCATCAGCCTAGAATGCTCGACGTGCTGACAACTGTTGAAGCGCTCAATGAGGCGCGCATGACGGATCGCCGCGCCAGCTGGTTGGTGACAATCGGGATCACTGTCATGGCTTTCGTGCTGCGCGTCATCAACCTCGGATTCCCCCACAAGGTGATCTTTGACGAGACCTACTATGCCAAGGACGCCTGGGCGATCCTGCAATCCGGCTACGAGCGCAAGTGGCCGGATCCGCAGGATGACCGCAACGCCGAAATCCTCAAGGGTGACCTCTCCGGGATGCTGGACGAGCCGTCCTACATCGTGCACCCGCCGCTGGGGAAAATGCTCATAGGCTGGGGCGAACAGATCTTCGGCATGGATCCCTTCGGATGGCGCATCGCCGCCTGCATCTTCGGCGCGCTCATGGTGTTCTTCGTCATCCGGCTCGCACGTCGCCTGTCGCGATCCACACTCGTCGGCGCCATCGCCGGCATCCTCGTCACCTTCGACGGCCTCGCTTTCGTGATGAGCCGCATCGCATTGCTGGACATCTTCCAGGCCACATTCGCGGTGGCCGCCATCTCGGCGCTGGTCGCGGATCGGGACTGGTTCAGGCACAGACTGAGCGCTCACCTGCGTCGCAATGAGCTCAGGGACCTGGGTGGACGGTATGGCCCCCTGCTGCTCTGGCGGCCGTGGCGGATCGTCGCCGGCATCATGTTCGGCGCCTCCATCGCGGTCAAATGGAACACCCTCTACATGCTGGCCGTCTTCGGCATCGTCACGGTGATCTGGGACCTGGGCGCCCGACGTTTGGCCGGTGCTGGCCGAAAGTCCTTGATCTCCATCCTGGGCGATGGTGTGGCGGCCTTCGTCCAACTCGTCGTCGTCGCCGTCCCCGTGTACCTGGCGACGTGGAGCAGGTGGCTCACCACCAGCGGCGGGTGGGACCGACAGTGGGGGGCGGAGAACCCCGAGGACCCCATCGTGATGCGCTTCGGCAACGCCCTCGGCTCGCTGTGGCACTACCACGTGGCCATGTACGACTTCCACACCGGCGATGGCATGTTGGACGCAACCCATCCCTACGAGGCACATCCTGCCGGATGGCTCTTCATGGTGCGCCCCATCGGCATCGACGCGGAGAACGGCATCGAGTCGGGCACCGGCGGCTGCGAAGCCGTGGGTACCACGTGCCTGCGTGTCGTCTCCGCCATGGGCACTCCGTTGATCTGGTGGCTGGCCGCATTCGCGCTCATTGCCGCGCTCTGGTTCTGGCTGGGCAAGCGCGATTGGCGCTTCGCCGTCCCCGTACTGGCCGTGGCCGCCGTCTGGCTGCCATGGTTCCAGTACGCCGGGCGCCCCCTCTTCTTCTTCTACGCCATCATGATCATTCCGTTCTCGGCCACGGCACTGGCGATGGCGATGGGGAAGTTTCTGGGACCGGCGCACAGCCCGCGCCGAAGGGGTAGGGCCATGGCAGTAGGGATCGCAGTGGCACTGAGTGTCCTGAACTTTGCGTTCATCCTGCCGGTGCTGACCGATCAGTTGATGACCAGACCCGCCTGGCTGACCCGCATGTGGTTCGGCACCTGGATCTGAGGCGATCCGCCACCCGAACACCGTCGCCTCAGCGACGGCCCATCTTGTGTCTCAGGGATCGGGCCTGCGCTCGCATGCGCGACGACAGTGGCAGCGCCACGTCGCGCTCCTCACTGCCCACGAGCAGGGAGGCCAGCCAGCAACCGCTGGACGTCCCGTTCATCAGCTCACCGCGGCCATTCCCGCGGGCGTAAAACCCGCCCGGGATGGCGGAGGCTCCCACCGCGGGGCGGCCATGGTCGCTGGGATCAATGACCAGTCGCGACAGGCGAAGATCCGACGCTCCCATCGTGGCCTCCGCCCAGCGCAGCAGCTCAGTCGCTGCGTCGTCGAAGAATTCCGGGCTGGTCTTGACGCCCAGCAGGACCGTCTCGTCGCCGTCCGGTCGCACCATCCAGACAGGCGGGCCTGCGAGCAGGGAGACAGTCTCCACCGCTTCCTCGGTTCGACAGCGCAGCACGGGCACCCACTGCGCTGGCGCCACTCGGGCGATCCTCCCCCACGGGCTGATGCCCAGCGTGTCCAGCACGGCGACGGCGCGGGTCACCTCCAGATCGCGGGCCCACGCGGCGTTGTCGCGATGCGACACCAGCGACATGCCGTCACGTCGCTTCAGGTGGGTGACCGTGGTGTCGTGTTGGATGACGGCGCCGGCCGTCGCCGCCTGTGAGGCGAGTGCTGCCCCGTAAACCGCGGGGTCCACGGCGAGGGCCTCCGACGCCAGCCAGGCGCCCGCCCTGTGGTCCTCATTGACCTCCTGCACTTCCACCCGTGCACCGGCGGCCGTGATGAGCGCAGCCACTTCCCTCAATTCGCGGGCCAACGCGACGCCCAGGGAATGGTCGTGCAGAGGAAGGGTGGTGTGCTCCACACCACCGGCCGCCAGAACGCGCCTGATCTCGGACATGCCGGAGAGGTTCCGACGGACATGTTCATGGGCTGACTCGTTGCCGTAGGCCGACGCCATGTTCGCGACCGTGCTCGCATGGGCGCACGCGGCCACGCCGTGTCCGATACCCGCGGAGGCGCCCTCCGGATTGGGGTCCAGGACGGTCACACCAAACCCCTCGGAAGCAAGGCGTCTCGCAGCGGTGAGTCCTGCCACCGTTGCCCCGATCACCACGACGT
>CBDTVQ010000255.1:0-3632 GCA_965364045.1 uncultured Tessaracoccus sp.
GGTGTCGTTGGTGGACATGCAGCCGTCGGAGTCCGCCCTGTCGAAACTGACGCGGCAGGCTTGTCGGAGTGCGCCGTCGAGTTGTTCGGCAGGCACGTCAGCATCGGTGGTCAGCACCACCAACATGGTGGCCAGTCCCGGTGCAAGCATTCCCGCACCCTTGGCCATGCCACCTATGGACCAGCCCTGCCCCGACTGGACCGCGATCTTCGGCACCGTGTCCGTCGTCATGATGGCCGTGGCAGCGTCGAGGCCGCCTTCGCTGTGAAGGCCTTCGCAGGCGACGTCGATGCCCGGAAGAACCTTCTCCATGGGCAGCCGGATGCCGATGAGCCCCGTGGAGCAGACGGCCACGTCGTCGGCGGGCACCTGCAGGTGCGCAGCCGTGGCAGCAGCCATGCGCGCCGCGTCGGCGAATCCATCGGCGCCGGTGCAGGCGTTGGCCCCACCTGAATTCAGGACCACGGCCGCGAGCTGTCCGTCGGAAACGGCCTGCCTGGACCACTTGACCGGCGCCGCCTGGACGCGGTTGCGCGTGAAAACACCCGCGGCTCGGAAGTGCGGGCCTGCATTGGACACGACGGCCAGGTCACGCTTGCCACTGGATTTGATCCCGGCAGCGATACCGACAGCGGTGAAACCTTGCGGTGCGGTGATACTCACGGTGCTACTCCGACTGTGCTGAGCCCGGATGCCTCTGGCAGTCCGAGCGCGATGTTCATGGACTGGATGGCGCCGCCAGCGGTGCCCTTGGTGAGGTTGTCCAGCGCTGCGATGGCGATGAATCGGCCAGCGTCGGCGTCGACAACCACCTGTACTGACGTGCGGTTGCTGCCGAGCACGGACGCGGTCTGCGGCCACACTCCCTCCGGCAGGAGATCGACGAACGGCTCATCCCGGTACGCCTCCTCATAGACCGCCCGAGCCCGCGCAGTATCCACACCACTGAGAGCCGGAGCACTGCAGGTGGCCAGAATCCCGCGGGACATGGGCACCAACAGGGGGGTGAAACTGACATTGACCGCCTCGGCTGTGACCGTCGACAGGTTCTGGATGATCTCGGGAGTGTGGCGATGCACGCCTCCGACGCCGTAGGCACTGGCATTTCCCATCGCCTCTGCACCCATGAGGTTGGGCTTGGCGGCCTTGCCCGCGCCGGACATACCGCTGGCGGCAACGATGGACACCTGCGAGCTGTCGATGAGTCCCGCCGCGACGGCCGGAAGCAGTGCCAGCGTGGCTGAGGTGGGGTAGCAGCCCGGCACTGCGATGCGGGAGGCGCCGGCCAGCCGTGCCCGCTGACCGGGAAGCTCGGGCAGGCCGTAGGGCCAGGTGCCCGCATGCGGGGCGCCATAGAACTTTTCCCACATCGCCGCGTCCTGGAGCCGGAAGTCAGCCCCTGCATCCACCACTAGTGTCTCGTCGCCGAGCTGCTGGGCGATGGCGGCGGACGCACCATGTGGCAGGGCCAGGAAGACCACGTCGTGCCCGGCAAGGTTCTCGGCCGTGGTTGCCACCACGCGTCGATTGGCCAGGGGCGCGAGGTGGGGTTGGTGCATACCCAGCAGGTCTCCCACGCTGGAGTTGCCCGTAAGTGATCCGATCTCGACGTCGTTGTGCTGCAACAGGAGCCGGAGGATTTCGCCGCCGGCATATCCAGTGCAGCCCGCGACTGCCACCGTGTACGTCATACTAAGAAACTATGCCACAAAGTGAATAATTATTCGACTCTCTGAGTCATCCTGTCCTCACGTGCACCCACTCCGGCGACGAGCAGCTGGATCCCCTGTTCGAAATGACGCTGGGCGCGGCTTCCGTCGAAGGCATCGACGACCCCCAGGTCAGCGAGTTGTGCCTGCGTCTGTTCCTCCATGACGTGTCCCAGCACGAAGTGCATGAACGCCTCCGCCACGCCCTCGGCTTCGTCGTCCCTCATGCCGCGCGCTCCCAGTTCGGCTCGCGCATATCGGGCCGGATCCACGCTCCCCAGACCCATCGCACGGGTGGACGCCACCAACTCCGCCGCATCCCGATGGGCCAGCAGTTGAGCGCGGAAACCGGCCGCCCCCCCCGCCAGATCCTCCTCATCCCCCTCGCCGTCGAAGACACCCGAGGAGGCGAGCACCTCGTCAGCGACAGCGGCCAGTAACGTCTGCTTGTTGGCGAAGTGCCAGTAGAGCGCTCCCGCCTTCACTCCCAACGCCTCAGCGACCCGCCTCATCGTCAGATCGGCTAGGCCGTAGTCATCCAGGATGGTGCAGGCAGCGTGCACGATCCGATCAGCTGTCAGTGCCACGAAGCCGCAGCTCCCACAACCCATTCACGGCATAGGGCTCAAAACCGAGTGCGTCGTTGATGGTTCTCATGTGGCTGTTCTCTGAGGCATTGCCTGTGACCAGCCGCTGTGCTTCCGGCCAGAACTCCCCAACGGCAGCGTGATTGACAACCTTCATCAACATTCCCAGACCGCGACCACGATGCTCCCCCAGGACCAGCGTCTCCCACTGATGCGCCACTTCGAGCAGTGATTTGTCACGGAAGAACCGAGTGAATGCCACCAACCTCTTGCTGGGGATATGGCGCACTACGGTCAGCAGCTGCTCCCGGTCTCCGGCCTTCACCTCGTCCATGAAATCGCTGACGCGATCCGCGTCCCAGAGTTCGTCCTCGAGGTCCATCGCCCCGGTAGGCGTGTCGGAGGCCATTGCGGTGCACAACTCTGCGATTCCGGCGAACAAGCGTACGGGAACGTCATTCCTGATCGTGATCACCTCGTAGTCAGGATGTTTGTTCTTCAGGGCACTGTCGCGTCGCTCGGTGGCCTCATCAAACTCTGGCAGGTCGAGACGGGAGATCCGCTCAACCTGACCCAACACATACCCGTGCTTGGTGAGGAACTGCGCCTCGGAGCTGTTGGCATCAACACCCCCGTTGCCAGTTTCGGCTGCCAACTCGATTCCATCCACGGCCGTCATCGGAGGCTCCCAGGTCCAGGCCTGTATCGAGCTGCGGCCGTTTTGCCGCGCCACCTCGAGCGCCGATGCGTGCAGGGCTGACCCGATACCTTCGCGTCTGCGGTCCCTTCTGACGACGACGCCCAGGGTCGCCAGTCGCGGATTGTCGGTCATGGGCAGCTCCATGGACGCGACCCCCAGCACATCTTCTTCCCGCGTGGGTACGTCAACCTCGCTTGCCACGAAATACAACTGTCGTCGGTACTGGGGGTGCATCCCACGGGAGAAGAGAAGCGCTGCCGGCTCGAACATGTCCAGGTCGCCAACTTTTTCGAGCAGCACGTCGCCCCAGAGGTCCCTCTCGGCACGCAGGACAAACATCTCCGCCGCGTCCAAAGCCGATGGGTGATTGAAAAGGGTAATCATGGTCACGGGCCCAAGCCTATGACGAAGCCGGTTCGCTGACGGCTAGAGAGTGGGTGTGCTGGCGAGGAGTTTCTTGGTGTAGGCGTGCTGTGGTCGCTCCAGGACATCGACGACCATCCCCGTCTCCACCAGCTTTCCATTCTGGAGTACCAGCACGCGATCAGCTATGGAGCGAACCAGTGCCAAGTCATGCGTCACGAACAGCATCGAGATGCCACGCTCCGCACGCTCGCGGTTCAGCAGTGTCACGAT
>CBDTVQ010000256.1:0-3595 GCA_965364045.1 uncultured Tessaracoccus sp.
GATTCGGGGCCGGCCTTCGCGCTGGGCCTCGATCCCGAGATCGACGACGTCATGGCCCGCAAGCCGAGGCGTATGAATGAGCGTGTCATCGATCATTCCATGTGGGGAATCATCGCTTTCGTCGGCGTCGTCATGGCCGCTGCCACACTCCTGACCATGGACATGTTCCTCGTCGGTGGACTCATCCCGGGCAGCGACAACCTTGAGGTGGCGCGAACAGCAGGGTTCACCACTCTGGTTTTTGCCCAGCTCTTCAATGTGTTCTCCGCACGCTCCCCCATCTCCAGTGCATTCCGCGGGCTCGCCACCAACAAATGGCTGCTGGGCGCCGTGGCACTCGGTGCGGTGCTGCAGATTGCCGTCGTGCATGTGCCATTCCTCCAGACGGCGTTCGGGACGGCGTCCCTGGACTGGGAACACTGGCTGATTGCGCTGGCAATGGCTTCGTGCGTCCTCTGGGCCGAGGAGCTGCGCAAACTGGTGGTGCGCCTGCGCCATCCGGAGCGCCGCTCCATGGCCGTCACAGCCTGAGACGCGCTGAGGGTGGCTCCGGAAGTTCCAGAGCCACCCTCAGCGGATGCAGCTTTCTGACTAGCCCTGCGCGGCGCGACCTTCGATCGCCTTGCGCAGCAGTTCCACCGATTCGCCGGGCTCGTAGGTCGATGCCTCACCCGCGACGTCGACGCGCACGCGCTTCAGCACCGCGGCAGCCGATTCACCCACGGCGATGACAGCAACATCACGGCGCCAGCCGAGCAGTTGGCTGACGGCCAACGCGCTCGAGCCTGACGCTATGACGACGGCGTCGTAGCGACCATCGTTCCAGGCCTCCACCAACTCGGGTGGTGCAGCTGGGATGGCCTTCATCGTGTAGACCGGAATGAGCTGGGCCACGTACCCCTTGGCCTGCAGTCCCGCCACGAACGTGGGAGCCAGCAGGGCGGAACCGGGAACCAGGACTTTGCCGGTACCCTCAGGCCACATCGACAGCAGCGCATTGACGCCCCACCCCTCGGATGGATGGAGATCGACCGTGTAGCCCAGGTCCACCAGCGCATCGGCGGTTCCGGGGCCAATTGCGGCCACCTTGGCCTCGCGCGGCAGCGTCCAGCCGAGCTCACGGATGCTGTCCACGGCTCTGCGTGACGTGAAGGCCACCCAGTCCGCACCGTCCAGCGTGCTGCTGACGGGCAGGACATCGCGACGCTGCAACGGCACGGAGTCGACGGTCATGCCAGCCTCCCGCAACCCCTGCGAAAGACGGCCTTCCTCACGCGGAATGAGGACCCGTGCCTTTCTCAGATCGGTGGTCTTCGGGCGCTCCTGGTCCTCGGGTTCCGGCTCGGGCTCAGGTGCGCGGCCAATCTTCTCGGCGCCTCGGAGTTTGAGGGATGCGGCGGCGCGGTGACCACAACGGACGGCATGGAACTCAGACGTGGGCATGCCAATCTGGGCGGTCATCACAGCCGAGCCATCATGGGGAATGATGTCCACCTTCAGTGTGAGAAGACCGCTGCGCCTGGCGAAGGCGCCCACGGATACCTCATCGGAGACATCCAGCGCGGCGCGTGCGGCCCGCTCTGTGATGACGCAGATGCGTGTGTCCTGCTCGTCGAACTGCGACAACACCTCAACCAGCTCGGTGTCCACCTCGCGGCACTCGTAGCCAACAGCTCCGGATCCAGGCGCGGACACTCCTCCCACGTAGTCAGTGATCGCATCGTGGCGACCGATGACGGTGATGTCCGCAGCGCTTGCCACCACGGCGTCCAGCTCACCGGCCGCCACTTTGTCCAGGCATTCCGTGAGGCTGGGCTTCAGGTCCACGAACTGCATCTGGGAACGAACGCGACGGATGTTGCCCCGTCGCAGTGGGCCCTGCGTGGCGATACTTGAGTCATCGGGCAGGCTGGAGAGCATCATGGCGTCCCTCCCACAGAAGGCGTCACGAGCATCATCCCGCACCGGGATGGCCGCCAGGACGAGTCCTGGGACGGGCGTGGTCGGCACCCTGTTCATGCGGTGAATTGCCACGTCAAAATCATCGCGCAGCAGGCCGAGCCGCAGTTGGCCGATGCTCTCCCTGTCGCCGGTGTCCGGCAGCAACACGATCTCAACTTCGTGATTCCTCCCACGCAACTCCTCAGCCAGGTGTTCGGCTCTCGCCATGGAGACGTCCGATTCTTTCGCGCCCACCCTGATTTTCATGTGTTCCCTTCCCGGTACCCGCGCGCTCGTCGACGTCGATGTTGACGCCCTCGCGAAGTGCCAGTGCTCAGCCTACTCAAGCAGCGACCCAATGGTGACGTGAGGTTGCCAGTTGCACGCGAGATCGTGAAAACATCTGGGTGGGCAGACGCACCCAGATGTTGGCCGAGTGCACCGCATCATGCAATGGGAGCTGTCTGCCCGCCCTCCTATCCTTGTCGCAAGGGGTGAGCGCAGGGCTTGTCCTCCCGGGAGTGAGGACACCACATGGACGATGCACTCTTCGACGATGTCGCGGATCGACCAGCGCGCGAACTCGCCGCGGGCGCACACTGGATTCCCAATTTTCTGCCGCTGGACGAGCAGGCATGGATCATGGACCGTTTCCAAGAATGGGTCAATGGTCCTGTCCCGATCAGAGGCGCCAAAGTGCGCGGGCAAGAAATGAGCGTCAGGACGCTCTGCCTGGGGTGGCATTGGCGGCCTTACCGCTACAGCCGCGAGGCTGTGGATGTGAATGGCAATCGTGTACTGGGATTCCCCGACTGGATGGTGGGCCTTGGCCGCCGGGCCCTCGTCGAGGCCTCGGGCGATCCGCGTGCAGGCGAGCGCTACACCCCGGACACAGCGCTCATCAACCTCTACGACGATGAAGCACGAATGGGGATGCACCAGGACAAGGACGAATTGTCGCTGGATCCAGTGATCTCCCTGTCAATCGGCGACAGCTGCACGTTCCGCTTCGGCAACACGGAAGCACGCACGAAGCCGTATGAGGACATTGTCCTGCGCTCGGGCGACCTCTTCGTCTTCGGCGGCCCCTCCCGTCTCGCATTCCATGGGGTCACCAGAGTCCATCCCGGGACAGCCCCGGATGGCTGCGGTCTCAAGGATGGCCGCATCAACATCACGATGCGCGTCACCGGACTGACGGACTGACAGGCATGGCGCCCCCGAATACTGGCACCATGAAGTGATGACATGCACAGCCCACACACGCCAGAAGATGCGCCTTCCTGCAGCACTCATGACGGGCTCTTTGGTTGGATTGTTACTGCTGCTGGTTGGTTGCAGCGCGGACACACCATCCTCCGGAAGGGACGCCCCATCTCCCGTCCCCACGGAGTCATCGACACAATCTGAACTCAACACAGGCAACGCTGACCACCCTGACGTGCTTGAGGCTTCGCTGGAGCATGACAACGATGGAAGCTGGTCGCTGGAGGTGACTCTCAGCTCGCAGTACGACAGTCCGGAACGCTACGCCGACGGTTGGCGAGTCCTGGACAAGGACGGCACGGTGCTCGGTGAGCACACGTTGACGCACGACCATGCCGACGAGCAGCCAGTGACCCGCACGCAGTCCGGCCTGCAGATCCCCGAGGAC
>CBDTVQ010000257.1:0-3580 GCA_965364045.1 uncultured Tessaracoccus sp.
CCAATGGTTCGCTCAGCACCAGTCGATAGGTCAGATCGTCCATCGGCCCGGACGCCGACATGTCGGCGACCGCGGCGAGCTCACCGGCCTGCGGAGCCACGTTCTCGGGGTTGAAGGTACGCTCCAGAGTGGCCTGGACATCGTCGGCGGTGAGGGACTTCCCGTGATGGAAGGTGACGTCGTCGCGGAGATGGATGGTCCAGGTCTTCGCGTCCGCAGACGATTCGATCGCTTTTGCGAGCGCAGGTTCAACAACATAGTCGGCGTTGAACTGGAACAACGGCTCATACAGGCTGCGGACCCGGCTGATGTCAGGGACGGTGACCGGGAAATGCGGATCCAGAGTGTCCTTCAGACCGCCGCCGGTGGCGCCATGGATCAGTCGCAAGGTATCGCGGTCGGAAGCGTTCGAACATCCCGACAGAGCGGCCGCCACCGCAGCGGCGGAGGCACCGGCGAGAAGATTCCGCCGGGTCAGACTGGGTCCTGCTCGCATCTCTACCCCTCTCTTGGGGTGTACTGAAGCGAATAGTAGGCCACGAAAGCTCGCTTTTTGGGCAGCAAGCGAAGAATATGTTCTGAGTTGGAATGACTTCGGGGCCAATTCACGGACTGTCAGGAGCCACTTTTGGTGGCCCGGGGTGTCGGTCAATTGGCGCGTGGGCCCCACACAAACGGTGATCGACCCACAGCAAGTGCGGGCCCCGAGGGCGCATCCCAGGTCAGGCTCGCTGCACTGCCCCGTACCGCTCGGCGGCAACCGCGACGGCGGCTTGGCGTGCCTGTGCCGTCTCAGCATCCTTCAGCGTTCTGTCCGCCCGGAACCGCAGCGCAAACGCCAACGACTTCTTCCCCTCGCCCACCTGGTCGCCCCGGTAGACGTCAAAGAGTGCAACCTCCTCAAGAAGTTCCCCCGCACCCTCAACGAGGGCGGCCTCGACTGCGGCGGCGCCAACGGACTCGTCGACGATGAGCGCCACATCCTCCTTGGCGAGCGGGAAGGACGAAAGAGCGCTGATGTTGCCGCCACGAGGAGCAGCAGCCAGGACGTCGCCCAGTGAGAACTCAACGGCGCAGGTGCGCTCCGGTAGAGCGAAGGCGCGGACAACCTCGGGGTGCAGTTCGCCTGCGAATCCGACGACGGCGCCGTCGACGGACAGCTCGGCGCACCGTCCCGGATGCCAGGGCATGGCCTCCGCGTTGCGTCGCTCCATCTGCAGACCCACCGCTGCGGCGGCCACCTGTGCGCCGGCGACAACGTGCGTCCAATCAGCGGCAACGGCCTCGCCGTGCCACCCCTGCCGGGACCAGTTGCCACAGACCACAGCAGCCAGCATCTCCGGTTGCTCAGGCAATCCCGCCTCGATGCCCGCGAGCTCCTCCTCCGAGGGCCTCTCCTCCACGCCCGGATGCGGAAGGGTGGCACCCTCGCCGTCAAGGAAGATTGCCCCGTGCTCGAACAGAGCCAGGTCCTCCATCGAGCGCGAGGTGTTTTTCACCACTGCGGCGAAGAGCCCCGGCAGAAGGCTGGTGCGGAGCAACGGGTGCGTGTCGGAGAGCGGGTTGGCCAGGCGGACTGCGCCGCGACGGCGATCCTCAGCCCCCAGACCCATCCTGTCCAGTTCATCCCCGGAGATGAAGGGCAGGCTGAGGATTTCCGTGAACCCGGCGGCGGCAACGGCGGCCATTGCAGCGCGCCGACCCTTCTGCAGCAACGTCAGTCCCCCACCGACGGGCGGGACGGGAATGCGCAGACCGATGCGGTCGTAGCCGTACTTGCGCCCCACTTCCTCCACCACGTCGTAGGGATCCCGCAGATCATTTCGCCACGTGGGTGCACAAACGGTGAGGGAGTCCCCCAGTGCCGTGACCTGGCATCCGCTTGCCTCGAGGATGTGAACAATGTCCTGGGCTTCGACGGGCGCTCCCAGAACTGCCGGGATCAGTCCGGTGCGAAGGTTGATGCGGTGCTTCGCAGGTGACGATCCTGCCACCGTCTCTTCGGCCATCACCTGGCCGCCACCATGCTTCACGAGCAGTTCGGCAGCTCGGCGAGCAGCCGCGTATGGCAGGCCCGGATCGACGGTGCGCTCGAACCGCTTGGACGCTTCAGACGGCAGACCGTGACGACGGAAAGTACGGGACACGCTGGTGGCATCGAAGTGGGCAGCCTCCAACACGATCGCGGTGGTGCTGGGAGTCACCTCTGTGTCTTCCCCACCCATGACTCCGGCGAGCCCGATGGGACCGGAATCATCCGTGATGAGCAGGTCGTCTGCGGTGCAGGTGCGCTCGATCCCGTCGAGGGTTCGAACCGTCTCACCCTCTGCAGCCAGCCGGACCCGGATGGGGCCCTGCAGCTTGGCGGCGTCGTAGGCATGCAGCGGCTGACCGCTCTCGAGCATGACGTAGTTGGTGACGTCGACGGGCAGTGAGATGGATCGGACTCCGCTGGCGCGCAGGCGCTGGGCCATCCAGGCCGGCGTCGGCGCTTCGGGGTCGAAACCATCGATGGTCAGGGCGACGAAGCTGCTGCACCGCTGTGAGTCCAGTTCCACGGGATGCCCCGCGGCGACGGGTTCTGGCATCGAACGGGAGTAGGGGTCCGTGAACAGGACGCCCGCCGCGATGGCTGCCTCACGGGCCAGGCCCCGCATCGACAGGCAGTAGCCCAGATCCGTGGTGATCTCCATGTCGAGGACGGTGTCGCTGCTCCACAGTGCGTCCAGGGCATCGTCACCGGGTTTGAGGCCGGTGGCGGGATCGATGACCATGATCCCGTCATGATCTTCGCCCAGGCCGAGCTCCTTCTCGGAGCAAATCATCCCGTCGGAGATGTGACCGTAGGTCTTGCGGGCTGAGACAGCGAAGTCGCCGGGCAGGGCAGCGCCCGGGAGCACCACCACCACCAGGTCATCGACGGCGAAGTTCAGCGCGCCGCAGACGATGCCACGGGATTCGGGGAACTCGTCCGTAGCGGCGTCGTTGTGCCCGGCGACGTCCACGCGGCAGTAGCGGATGGTCTTGCCGTTCTTCTGCGGCTCTTCCACCAGGGAGAGCACGCGGCCAATGACGAGCGGGCCGGTGATGCCGGGGCCGGTCGTCTCGATCCGCTCGACGGTCAGGCCGGCGCGGGTGAAGGACTCGGCCATTTCGGCGTCGGAAACAGGCAGCGAGACCAGCTCACGCAGCCAGGAAACGGGTGCCTTCATCGGGCTCCTCCAAGCAGGGATCGGCTGAAACGGATATCGCCTTCGACGAAATCGCGTAGATCAGGGGCGTTGTTGCGGAACATGACGGTGCGGTCCACACCCATGCCGAAGGCGAAGCCTGAGTAGACGTAGCTATCGATGCCGCAGGCCTGCAGGACGCGGGGGTTGACGACTCCACAGCCACCCCACTCGATCCAGCCCTCGCTGCGACAGGTGCGGCAGGGTGCATCCGCATTGCCGACGGATTCGCCATGACACACGAAACACTCCAGATCCACCTCGGCGCTGGGCTCCGTGAAGGGGAAGTGGTGGGGGCGCATGCGTGTGCGCACATCACCGAACATGGCGCGCGCGAAATGGTCCAGCGT
>CBDTVQ010000258.1:0-3574 GCA_965364045.1 uncultured Tessaracoccus sp.
ACCGTCGCGCTCGGCTTGAGGATGGACAGGCTGATGAAGCCCGCGCCGCCGCCACCATCAACCACCCAGCCGTCGTGGGGGTCTTTGACCAGGGCACGGCGCAGGGCCAGCCCTACATCGTTATGGAGTTCGTGGAGGGCGAGACGCTGCGTCGGCGCATCAGCCGTGAGGCCCCGCTCAGGCCCGACGAGGCCCTGGAACTCCTGGACCCTGTGGTTGCCGCCCTGTCCGCGGCCCATGAGAGCGGTCTGGTGCATCGTGACATCAAGCCGGAGAACGTCCTCATCTCCACCCGTGGCCAGGTGAAGGTGGCTGATTTCGGTCTGGCGCGGATCATGACCTCGCCCCAGATGACCGCCACCGGTGTCCTCGTGGGAACGGCCAGCTACCTCCCGCCCGAACTGGTCACCCATTCCCGGCCTGATTCCCGCAGCGACGTGTATTCAGCGGGGGTGGTGCTTTTTGAGATGTTGACGGGCAAGAAACCCCACACCGGTGAGAACAATTACCAGATCGCCTACCGTCACGTGAACGTCGACATCGAGAAGCCGTCGACGGCCCTGAAGGCCACCGGACATACCGGCTGGCGCATCCCGGACTATCTGGATGCCTTCGTGGAGGCCTGCACCGCGCGCTCCCCCGATTCCCGCCCGTTCAATGGGCGCGCCATGCTGGAGCAACTGCGCGAGGTGCGCAGCGAGCTCACGGCGAGCGGAGGGCGCAACAACCCTGACCTCGCGGACCGCATCCGGCCAGAACCCTCCCTCCCCGGAGACCTGACGCAGCCCATAGTGCCCCGCAAGGTGGCACGACCCAGGCCGATCGTCGGTGCCACAGCCTCCCAGGCTTCACCCTCGCCAGCGGCGCATCCCGAGCTCGTTGAGGAGACGAACGGGGATTCGGTGCCCATGTGGAGGCCCACGTCGCCCCGCTCGCCACTCCGCCCGTCTGCCAACACCCCCCATGCCCAGCCCATTCATCCCACCGTCGAGGACTCCGGACGCCAGCCACGCATGCAACGCACTCCCGTCTTTCCGAACCTTCACATCTCCCATGATCCGGTGCACCGCCGTCGACGGGGTGTGCTGTTGGTGCTGCTCGTCCTACTCATCACTGCTGTGGCGGGGGCGGGGTCGTGGTGGTATGCGGACGGGCGCTTCACCACCACTCCAGAGCTGGTCGACGTCAGTCAGGTCGTCGCCCAGCAGAGAGCGGAGGCCAACAACGTGGCGCTGGACACGACCAGCACCGCGTACTCCGAGGACGTGGCCGCAGGTCTCGTGATTTCCTCCGATCCACCGGAGGGCACACGCGTGCTCCGGGGTGAAGAGGTACAGCTGGTGATCTCGCTGGGGCCGGAGAGGTTTGGCATGCCAGAGGTGGTGGGCAGCTCCATCCAGGAGGCAAGGGCCGCTCTCGGCTCCTTGAATCTTGTCGTCGGCAAGCTGAAGGAGTCCTGGTCGGAAGAGATCACCAGTGGCGTCGTGATCTCCGCCTCCGAGGATCCGGGCGCCCAGCTCAAGCGGGACACCCCCATTGACCTGACAGTCTCCAAAGGACCTCAACCCATTGCCATCCCGAACTTCGCGGACGACAAGACCACCGCGGCCAGCGCCGAAAAGCAGCTGTCGGACGCCGGCTTTGAGGTGAAGATCTCCAAGGAGAACTCCACCACGGTCAAAGAAGGGCTTGTGATCTCCCAGAACCCCGCCTCGGGCAACGGCAAGCGTGGCGACACCGTCACCATCGTCGAATCACTCGGTCCAGTGATGGTGGAGATCCCCGACGTGCGCTACAAGAGTCTCGAGGATGCCAAGCAGATCCTGGAAACCCTGGGCGTGAAAGTGGATGTGAAGTACGTTACAGATTTCCCCCTGTCCCTGAAGATCGCCTCTGGGACGGAGCCCGGGCGAGGCACCAGCGTTGCTGAGGGCAGCACCGTGGTCCTCCTCGTCGCCTGAGCCCTTGCCCCAAGGCATTAGGATCATCCCTCGTGCACATGAACCGGATGGCGTTGGCCTTTGCCGCCCTGATGGTGGCTGCGATGGCCTGGGGCTCGACGGTGGTGGTCGCCAAGAGCGCCTTCGAATCCATCTCGCCCATCAACCTGCTGATCATCAGGCTGGTCCTGACAGGCGCCGTCCTCGCTGCCGTGTTCTCCACCCGTCTTCGGATGTCCCGCGGCACTGCGCTGCGAGGCATCGTCCTGGGTGCGCTCTTCACCGCAGGCATCGGCAGTCAGATCATTGGCCTCCAGTACACACCGCCCTCGCTGTCCGGATTCGTGACGGCCAGCTACGTGGTTTTCACAGCCATCATCTCGGCGGTGCTGCTGAAGCAGCGCCAGCCCACCACCACGTGGCTGGCAGTGGGCTTGACTGTCACCGGAGTCGCGGTGCTGGCGAGTGGTGCAGCCAACGGCGGGGCAGGATTCGGATTGGGAGCGGCCCTCACGCTGCTCGGGGCGTTGATGTTCGCTTTCCACATCGTGCTGCTCGGCAGCTGGGTACGGCCGGGCAACGTTGCGCAACTCACTGTCATGCAGGCCCTCGTCGGTACCGCCGCCTCCCTGCTCGTGGTTCCGTTCACCAGTTTCGAGATGCCGCAGGATCCCGTCCTGTGGGGGCAGCTGTTGTACCTCGGCATCTTCTGCGGTGCCGTCACCCTCTTTCTTCAGAGCTGGGCGCAGAGCCATGTCGCAGCCACACCGAGTGCCGTGATCATGTGCACCGAACCCGTGTGGACAGTGGTGCTCGCCATCGGATTCGGCTTTGAGGTGCTCACACCACAGATCATCATCGGAGGAACCCTGGTGGTGCTGGCCCTCCTCCTCACCGTGTGGCCGCGCAAGCGCGCGCGAGTCATCGACACACTCGTCGATGAACTGCGGAGACGTCGCAGCCGCACGTCCTGAGCCCTACACTCATGGCCTGAGGCACCACCCAAGGAAGGGATGGCCATGAACGGCCTGCTCGCAGCGTTGCTCGTCCTCGTGGTCATCGGTGCTGTCGCCGGCGGGGTGTGGCTCTGGATGAAGCACCGCTACATCAAGTCCATCGAGCAACGCGGCTGGACGTGGGTGGAGTCACCCGACATCGACATCACCATAGGCCTCAACTCCGCCCCCTTTGGCGTCGGCTTCTCGCGGAGGGTGGACGATCAGGTGCTCGGGCGCGGCCCAGCGGGCGTGCCATTCCAGGCGTTCCGCTACACCACGGACTCTTTCAGCAGCAGCGGCTATGTCGTCGCCATGAAACTCCCGAAGGCCCTGCCGAGCGTGGCCGCCTTCCATCCGGAGCGCCCGCGGGCCGGCGTGTCAGGTTCACGGGTCAGCTCGACGCCGCTGCACGTGGTGGCACGTCGCCCCGACTTCGGACGGGAGTTTGCCTCCGTCGTCCTTCCAGCTGTCCCGGCCCTCCTGGACAGCCAACAGCATCCGATGGTGGCCGACGTCGGCGTGGACCACGACAACCTCGTCATGCTGCACGCACCCCGGGACGCTGCAGATCTGGCGCTGGCAGTTGCCTGGTTGGAAGGTGTGCACCAGGCCCTCACCTCATCGCATGCCATGGCC
>CBDTVQ010000259.1:0-3571 GCA_965364045.1 uncultured Tessaracoccus sp.
TCAGGTGGGCGGCCATATTGATCGCACGGACCAGGATCTCGCGGCGGCCGCGCTACGCGAGGCCCGCGAGGAATCTGGCCTCGCCGATCTCACTGTGATCGACGGTGTCCTCGATCTGGACCGCCACGACCTTGGTTCGGCTTTCGGTCGCTGCCAGACGCACTGGGACGTTGGCTTCGTGGCCCTGTCGCCTCTTGCATCCCCACGAGTCAGCGACGAGAGCGAGCAGGTGGCGTGGTTTCCCGTGGATGCACTGCCCGAGGGACTGGGTGGCTCCGTGGCCCAGCGAATCGCTGTGATGCTCAAGCAACTGATCTGACATCTGTCGGCGAAACGATTCGTGGGGACCGCCGCAGATTGAGAGACGCCCAAGACGAGCATCCGTGGATCGGGTCATCAGGATCTCAGCGTGAAACTATGGATAATTCGTAGGCGTCGGCACCGAGGGGATCACCATGAGCCGGATCGTCGTTCTCGGAGGCACCGGGGAGATGGGGACCAGAGTCCTGAAAGAACTGCGCGCTCGTGGCCATGACGTCACTTCCGGGTCACGTGCCAGCGGCTTGGACGTGATGACCGGTTCCGGTCTCGGTAATGCACTCACCGGCGCTGACTGTGTTGTGGATTGCCTGAACCACATGACCATGAACCGCCGTCGCGCCATCGAATTCTTCAGAACGGCGGCAGGCAATGTCCTCGACGCCGCAACCGCTGCTGGCATTGGTCACATCGTGTGCCTGTCGATCGTCAACGTCACCAACGCCAGGGTGAGACGTGCGATGGGGTACTACGGCGGCAAGGCAACCCAGGAGGAGACCTACGCCGCAGGCTCCGTGCCACTGACTGTGGTCCGGACCACCGCGTGGTTCAGTCTGGCTCAGACCTTTCTGGATCAGATTCGACTGGGCCGGCTCGCGGTTGTGCCCCGAATGCACCTGCGGCCGGTTCATCCCGACGCTGCAGCCACTGCCATTGCCGACGCAGTTGATCGCGGGCCAGGGAGGGCAAAGAGCCTGACAGTGCGTGAGTTGGCCGGACCGGAAGAAATCGACGCCCCTACACTCGCTCGACGGTTCGTGGCTGCCATGCATCACGACGTCACGGTGCTGGGGGTGCCCATGCCGTTGGTCGGACTGCGTTGGGGGCTCCTCCCAGATTCGGCGATTCCCATCGACCCTCGCCGATTCGCTGACTGGCTGGATGCCCAGCGCAACAGCCCAGACTGATCACATCACGCCCGAATTAGGCCAGCGACACTTACCGATATATCTTTGGGTATCGCTGGAGTGAAGAAGCCTCCAGGAGAATTGGAGGAAATGATCATGAATCATCCACACAACCCAGACAACAGCCGCTCCGACGAGCCGTCGGACCGCACTCCCGACGAACCGACACCACAGGACGCGGGGTTCGGTCGCGGCAGAGGCCGCGGACACGGTGAAGGCGGCCGCGGGCACGGCGGTGGCGAAGGCGGGCGAGGCCATGGTGGAAGCCAAGGTGGGCGGGGCCGCGGCGGAGGTCGTGGGCGAGGTCCATACGGCGCCTTTGATGAGCCAATGTCCGACGTTGGCCCAGAGGGGATGCGCCGAGGATCGGGACAGGGCCGCGGATTCGGACCACGAGGCCCCAGAAGGGCAGGACGGGGCGACGTCCGTTTGGCGATCCTTTCGCTTCTCTCCGACGCCCCGTCAAACGGTTATGGCCTCATCACCGCGATCGCGGACCGCACGGGCGACGCCTGGCGGCCCAGTTCTGGCTCTGTGTACCCGACCCTGCAGCAACTCGTTGATGAAGATCTGATCGTCTCCAGCGGGGAAGGACGTGGAACCGCATACGAACTCACGGAAACCGGCCGCACCTACGTCGAGGAGCACCAGTCGGCGATCGAGCAGGCATGGGCGTCAACCGCCGGCCGCAACGAGTCCGAGGTGGCCTTCCATGAAAGTGTCACCAAACTGAAGGGCGTCATCCATCAGTTCAGGCTCTCAGCCACGGACGCCCAGCGCGCTGCAGCCACGGAGAACCTTGACGAGACACGTCGCGCGCTCTACCTGATCCTGGCCGACTGACGATGCCCGTTGTTTCTTGACCGGAGGTGATGAGGGCGATCAAGTCGAACTGCCACCGATCGCGTACAAGGTCCTTCTCGAAGTAGTTGAGGCCATGAACGCCGGCAAGGCTGTCACGGTTGCCCCGCACAGCCAGTTGCTGGTTTGGAACTCTTTGAGTCACCTATGGCCTATCGGATCCGGATGATGAGTTTGCAGCGGACGTAACACAACGGATGCCATTCAAGACAGAGAGGGCGACGCATAGGCGCGCCGCGTCAGCCGAATCCATTCCTCGCGGAACCGCAGCGGGGCTGCGGGGATCGGCCCGCGGCCCACGACGCTTCAATTGGCGGTGATGAGGCTGCCGGGGAGTTCGAAGTTGTTGGTCTCGGGATCCTCTCCATCGACCACCTTGGCCTCCACCAGATCGGCAATCTTGGTGGCGATCGCAGGCCAATCCTGCTTCACCGTCGCCACGAAGGGGCCGCCCTTCTCGATCTCGGCAAGCGCGAAGTCCTGACCGTCCACCCCCACAACGGGAACATCCGTGATGTTGGCTGCCTCGAGCGCCTGAGTGGCGCCCAGCGCCGGTTCATCCCAGCCGCCCCAGATGCCGGTGACCTCGTCAGCGCGGGCCGACATGATGTCCTGAATGGAGGCGCGGGCATCCTCCACCGGTCCGGGAACATTGACGTGCTTGGCCTCCAGCACCTCGATACCGGCGTCCTCGAACACCTTCTTCGCGCCCTCGGCACGCGCCCGCACACCTGGGTGGGGATCGTGGGTCAGCATGACGACGGCACCCGCGCCATCCATGGCGTCGATAAGGGCATTGGCACTTTGCTGGCCGAGATCGGCATTGTCACTCGTGACGTTGGCGACTATGCCGTCAGAGGCTCCGGCGTCGATGGCGAAGACGGGCACGCCTGCGTCGGCAGCGGCCTTGAGGCCGAGCGAGATCTGCGTCGGATCGCCGGTCCCAAGCACGATGGCGTCGGGCTTCTGCGCGGCTGCATCCTGGAAGGCACTGTTGAGCTTGTTCATGTCACCCGCGGTGTCAACGACGCTGACGTCCCACCCACGCTGCTCGCCGTCGGCCTGGAAGAGATCAATGACCTCCTTGGTGGCGGCGTTGGCGAGGTATGGGGTGAGCACCTGGACGCTGATTTCCTGTTCCTCCACAGCTGCGGTGGTGGCGGGGGCAGTCGTGCCCTCGCCGTCTTCGCTGCCGCAGGACATCAGGGCCAGGCTGGCGGCCATCGTCACGGCAATGGTGCTCCAGAACTTCTTCGTCTTCATGGGGTGCCTTCCTTGATGGGTTGCTCGCGGCCTGTGCGAATCTCTGCAAGCTGGCTGAACGCGGGCCTGAGGGCATCGTAGAGGCCTCGGTGGATGGCCAGCAGCGGCCGGTACTCCTCGTGGACAGCCGACGGGCTCGTCTCGATGTGGGTTCCCTGGTCGAACGCAGGTTGCAGGCGGTGTTCGAGACCGAGCGTGTCGGCGGCGGCACGGGCGGCGGA
>CBDTVQ010000260.1:0-3549 GCA_965364045.1 uncultured Tessaracoccus sp.
AGGGCGCCGGCCAGCAACCTCTACAACGTCTTCGGTCCCACCGGAGGCATCGGTCCAGCCGTCCTTTGGCCCTTAGCCCAGTTCCAGCATGGTGTTGGTGATTTCCGCTTCTCCAGGTCAGTCTGAGGCGTGCGGCCGGAAAGACCCAGATCACAGGAATCGGCCAGCCGCTCCTCGAGCAGCTGGCCGACTCCACCTGTTGCTCCGGTGAGGAAAACCTTGCGTTGCGTGTCAGAAGCCATGCCTGACCTGCTTGCGCCTCACCGGGGCCATCGTCAATTCACAGGTCTCAGCCGGTGATCACCGCAGCCAGACCCATTTCCGAGTCGCTGGCGAGCAGCGGATGCGACGGCACGGCGCGAGCCAGGCAACCGATCTGGCCCGAGTACCGCGCCGGGATGGCCGCCTCGAACCGCGTGACGCCATCCACTTCCCGTGCGGGAGTCGTGGCGTACTTGCGGATGTCGTGCAGCTTGTCCTGGTTGTCCACGTCACCGAAGATCAACTGAACTGCAACGTCCTTGGAGGACAGCTTCCCGAGGCGAACGTCCACCGTGATGTCGAGCTGATCCCCCGAGGCGATCCTGCCCGTGATGTTGGTGTCCAGAGCGACGACGCTGAGGGAATCCCAATCTCGACGAATGCGCTCCTTCCACGTTGCCAGCTCATGGGCACGTGAATCGTCGCTGAGCGACGCCGAGCTCAAAGCCGCGGGTGCATACATCTCGGTGACGTAGTCGCGCACCATGCGGGAGGCCAACACCTCGGGTCCGAGATCGCTGATCGTGTCGCGCATCATCTTCAGCCACTGCAGCGGATGCCCATTGGCGTCGAGGGTGTAGAACTTCGGGATGATTTCGTTCTCGATGATGCTGTAGAAGTACTCGGCCTCGGCAGCGTCGCGCTCGTCCTGATCGACAATGCCCTCCATCGAGGGGATTTCCCACCCGAATTCCGGGGCGTAGAGCTCATCCCACCAGCCATCCTTGATGGACAGGTTGGCGGCGCCGTTGAGTGAAGCCTTCATTCCGGAGGTGCCACACGCCTCGTAGGGGCGCAGCGGGTTGTTCACCCACACGTCGCAGCCCGGGTACAGCGGACGTGCCATGGACATGTCGTAGTCCGGAAGGAACACGAGTTTGCCGCGCACATCCGGCTGGTCCGAGAACTGCACCATCTGTTGGATCAAGGACTTGCCGATGTTGTCGGCCGGGTGGGCCTTGCCGGCGATGATGATCTGGATTGGCGTCTGCGCGTGGTTCAGCAGGCGCTTCAGCCGCTCCGGGTCCGTGAGCATGAGCGTCAGTCGCTTGTAGGAAGCGCCTCGACGGGCGAATCCGAGCGTCAGGACGCGGGGGTTCAGAGCGTCGGCAGTCCAGTCGTCGGCGAGGCCACGAACGCGACAGGACTCGGCCAGCCGGACGCGGGCCATCTGGATCATGGATCCACGGAGCTGACGCTTCAGGCTCCACAATGTGTCGTCGTCAACGCGCTGGATGGCGGACCAGTCATAGCCGTCAATGACTGTGTCCGAGTCCTCGGTGTGGGCTTCGAGGATTTCCAGGAGTTCCGGGTGGATCCACGTGGGATGGTGCACGCCGTTGGTGACCGATGTGATGGGTACTTCGGTCCCGTCGAAGTCGGGCCACAGCGGGTTGAACATGTCGCGGGACACTTCACCGTGGAGCTTGGACACGCCGTTGGCGCGCTGGCCCAGCCTCAGACCAAGGACGGCCATGTTGAACTTGCCACGATCTCCGCCCACGTAGGTCTCCGAGCCGAACTCGAGGATCTTCTCGAGCGGCAAATCCTTGCAGAACTGTCCGAACTGTCGCTCGATGAGCACCCGGTCGAAGCGGTCGATACCGGCCGGCACTGGGGTGTGGGTGGTGAAAACGGTGCCGGCGCGGGTGAGCTCCACAGCGCAGTTGAGGTCGTGTCCCTCGGCGAGGTACTCACGGATGCGCTCAAAACCGAGGAACCCGGCATGGCCCTCATTGCAGTGGTACACGTCAGGCGTGGCGTGCCCGCTGACGCGGCAATACTCGCGCAGTGCGCGGACGCCACCGATGCCCAGGAGTACTTCCTGCGCCAGACGATGCTCGGTGCCGCCGCCGTAAAGGCGATCAGTGATGTTGCGCGATTCGGGATCGTTGTCCTCACGGTCCGTATCGAGCATCAACAGGGGGATGCGACCCACGGAGGCCACCCAGATCCAGGCGCGGACCTCGCGTCCGGAGACGGTGACGGAGATCGTGATGGGCTCGCCTGCATCATCTGTGAGACGACGCACGGGCAGGTCGTTCGATGACAGGACCGGGTAGCGCTCCTGCTGCCAACCGGCTGCGTTCACGGACTGACGGAAGTAGCCGTGGCGGTACAACAGGCCGATGCCCACGAGTGGCAGACCGAGGTCCGAGGCGGCCTTGAGGTGGTCACCAGCGAGGATGCCGAGGCCACCGGAGTACTGCGGAAGTGTCTGCGACACGCCGAACTCGGCGGAGAAGTAGCCGATCGCCTTCGGGACATCGTTGCCCTTGGCTGCATGATTCTGGAACCACAGGTCTGCTGAGAGGTAGTTGAGGAGGTCCTGATGGAGCAGCGTCACTTTGCGGACGAACACTTTGTCTGCAGCGAGCTGCTGCATCCGCTCGGCAGAAACGGCGGTCAGGAGTTTGACGGGGTCCTCACCGACGGAGACCCAGATCTTCGGGTCAATGGCCCGAAACAGGTCTTGTGTTGGCTGGTGCCACGACCAGCGAAGGTTGTGGGCCAAGGCCTCGAGGGAATTGATCTTTTCAGGGAGCACCGGCTGAACGGTGAATCGACGGTATGCACGCACGTGTCCAAACTACCGCTTGTGATCCACTTGTCAGAATCCCGGGGCCGATAGGGTGATGCTTGTGAACTCTTTGCCCACTTCATCCCACCCGTCGCGCATCCATCGCACTCCCGGTGGCTTCGGTCGCATCCCCGTCAGTGACGTCCACCCTGTCATCGCTGACGGCGCCTATCCGGTGAAGGCCGTCGTGCACGAGCGAGTGAAGGTCACTGCGAAGGTCTTTCGCGAAGGCCATGACGCGGTCAACGCCTCGGTGATACTGACAGCACCCCACGGCACCCAGCGTCGAATCGATATGTATAAGAGCGGACCGGAGGGTCTGGACGGGTGGGAAGCAAGCATCCGTATGGCCACCGAAGGTGACTGGACCTTCCGTGTGGAGGGCTGGTCGGACCCGTGGATGACGTGGCAGCACCACGCCGAGGCAAAACTGCCTCTGAGCATGGATCTTGACCTGATCTGTTCCGAAGGTCGCGAAGTCATGAGCCGTGCCGCGGCCAACGCGGAACAGCAGCGTGTATCGAGCGCCCAGCACCTGCTGGAGGCCGTGATTGACGCCCTCAAGCCCGAGACGCGATCAGATGAGCTTCTTGATCTCATCACGTCACGCCCCGTGGAGCGCGCGATGGCCCGCTTCGGCCCCCGTGAACTGGTGACCGGGACTTCTGAGTACCCGGTGCGAGTGGAGCGCCGTCGTGCCCTGTTCT
>CBDTVQ010000261.1:0-3527 GCA_965364045.1 uncultured Tessaracoccus sp.
ACGCGAAGGCGACGCCTGCGGACCTCCTCATGGTGGTCACGGTGCAGAACATGGGGCCTGAGCGTGCACAGCTGACGGTGCTGCCCACCCTGTGGTTCCGCAATACGTGGGCGTGGGGCCGCGGCGACCAGAGCTCGCCGATCATCGAGGATCACGGGCCCGGACAACTCCGCGCCACCCACCCGGACCTCGGCGTCCGACACCTCACCTTCGACGGTGCGGCCACCCCCCTGTTCTGTGACAACGAGACCAACGCCGAGCGCCTCTTCGGTGCCCGTGGGCGCTCAAAGTACCCGAAGGACGGCATCAACGACCACGTCGTGCACGGCGCCCCGACCATCAACCCTGACCGGCGCGGCACGAAGTGCGGCATCCTGCACTACTTCGACCTCGCCCCGGGGGAACGGGCCGAGGTGCGGATTCGGCTGTCAGTCGAACCTGACCGGGGGCTCGGAGCGGACTTCGAGACAGTCCTCGACAAACGCGAACGCGAAGCAGACACCTACTACGCCGGGACCACGGCTGGGTTCTCCACCGCGGAGGCTCTCGTCATCCGGCAGGCCTTCGCGGGGCTGCTGTGGAGCAAGCAGTTCTACCATTTCGACGTCGCCGAGTGGCTCGACGGCGATCCGAGCGGGCCCCCACCGCCGGCCTCACGGCGCACCGGCCGCAACGCCGCGTGGCGGCACCTGTCCGCCCATGAAGTGTTCTCCATGCCCGACACCTGGGAATACCCGTGGTTCGCAGCCTGGGACCTCGCCTTCCACGCCGTCGCGCTCGCACACGTGGACCCCGAGTTCGCAAAGAGGCAGATCCTCGTGCTGTTGCAGGACCGCTATCTGCACCCCAACGGGCAACTCCCGGCCTACGAGTGGGCCTTCGGGGACGTCAATCCCCCTGTCCACGCCTGGGCTGCGCTGAGTGTTTTCCACTGTGCCGGCGACATTGACTACGAGTTCCTCGAACAGGTGTTTCACCGTCTGCTGATCAACTTCACCTGGTGGGTCAACCGCAAGGACGCCCGCGGCGACAACGTCTTCGAGGGCGGGTTCCTGGGTCTGGACAACATCGGCCCGATCGACCGCTCTGCGGCACTGCCCATCGAGGGTCTGCTCGAGCAGAGCGACGGCACCGCCTGGATGGCGATGTACTGCCTCGACATGCTCGAGATCGCCCTCGTCCTCGCCAACCACGACCCCAGCTACGAGTCCATGGCGTCCAAGTTCCTCCAGCACTTCGCCTACATCGCCACCGCCGCGCGGGGGGCAGGTCTCTGGGACGAGGCCGACGGCTTCTTCTACGACGTCCTCGCCACCCCGGACGGTCGTCGGATCCCCCTCAAGGTGCGGTCGCTGGTCGGGCTGCTCCCCATCACGGCCACCACCACGCTGGGCAGCGCCACCCTGAAGCGCCTGCCAACGTTCGCCGCCGATCTGGACTGGTTCGCCCGTCACCGCCCCGAGTACGCCGATGCAGTCTGCTTCCGCCACGAGAGGGACGACGGCATCGGTCAACTCCTGTCGCTGGTGGCGCCCGAAAACCTGACCAGGATCCTCACCCGGCTGCTCGACGAGGACGAGTTCCTGTCCCCGTTCGGTGTCCGCTCCCTGTCCAAGGCGCACGCAGAGCACCCCTTCGTCCTGGAGTTGCCCGGCTTCCGTGCGGAGGTGGGCTACGAGCCGGGCGAGTCCCAGACCGGGGTTTTCGGCGGCAACTCCAACTGGCGTGGCCCCGTGTGGGTGCCCGCGAACTTCCTGCTGGTCCAGTCGCTGCGACGCTTCGCCCGGTTGTACGGGGATCACGTGCAGTTCGAGGTCCCCACGGGGTCTGGTCGCATGATGGGGTTCATCGAGGCGGCGGACGCCATCACCGACCGTCTCGCCGCGGCCTTCCTGCCCGACGCCCGCGGTCGGCGTCCCGTTCTGGGCGATTCGCCAGTGTTCGACGACGTGGACTGGCAGGGGGACGTCCTCTTCTACGAGTACCTGCACGGCGACACCGGTGAGGGCCTCGGGGCGGCACACCAGACCGGATGGAGCGCCCTCGTGGCAGACCTGCTCCTCCACCGCGGCACTTCGATGGACGAGCCCTGACATCGGAAACTGTGGGGCGATGCTCGCCGATGATGAAGCTCAGTTGCCTCGCCATCAGGGTCGCAACGCAGGGCATCTTCGCGCAATTCTGTTCCGAATGGGCACGTGCGTGGCGCCGACGCGAAATAGAAGATCTGGCTCATCCACGCAGGCCGCCACGGCTTCCTGGCGGCCCCACAAGCCACTGGGTCCAGCTCGCTCCCACGGATGATTCCTACGAAGCGTAGTATCAATTGCGGAGATGGTCATTGTGAATATCGTCCGGTGGATACTGGTTGCAGTGCTGGTGGCCCACGGCCTGATCCACTTCCTGGGCGTCGCGAAGGCCTTCGGGTGGGCGCCGGTGTCCCAGCTCAGGGGAACGATCAGCGCCGGGATGGGCCTTGTTTGGCTACTCGCTGCGGTCCTCGTCCTCGCGGCCGCGGCCATGATCACGGCAGCAGCACCGTCGTGGTGGTGGGTGGTTGCCCTCCTGGCTGCCCTGGTTTCCCAGGTCGCCATCGTGACGTCTTGGGGCGACGCGAAAGCTGGAACGGTCGTCAATGTGGTCCTGGTCGTCGTTGCCGCCTACGGTTTCCTCTCGGCGGGGCCGTTGAGCTTCAGTGCCCAATGGACCACACACTCCAATGCCGCACTGGAGCAGGTCCACTCGGCACAGCCCACTGTCACCGAATTGGACCTTGAGGCTCTGCCAGCACCTCTGGCTGACTACATCCGCGGATCCGGGGTTGTTGGGAAGCCACGGACCACCAGTTTCAGCGCTGCCATCCATGGCCGCATCCGCAGTGCCCCCGACAAGGACTGGATGTCCTTCACCGGCAAGCAACTCAACACCTATGGTGAGAATCCACAACGGATGTTCATCATGCACGCGAAGCGCTCCGGCGTTCCCGTCGATGTCCTGCACCTGTTCCGCAACGCCACCGCCACCATGCAGGTCAAAGTGCTCTCCGCCTTCCCCATCGTCGACGCACATGGGCCCGAAATGGACCGCGCCGAGACAGTCACGATCTTCCAGGAACTCGTCGCCCTGGCCCCGGGCGCCATCGTCGACGCACCCATTCAGTGGACGCGCGTCGACGAGAACCGGGTGCGCGGCGTCTACACCCTCGGTCAACACTCGGTGTCCGCGACGCTGGTCTTCGACAACCAACACGATCTCGTCGACTTCATCTCCCCCGACCGGTCCCGCGCCTCCGACGACGGAACAACGTTCATCCCACAGGAATGGTCGACACCACTTCTGGAGCACGGGGAATCGGACGGGCGTCGGGTACTGACGTCGGGTGTAGGACGGTGGAACGCACCGCCGCCTGTAGGCCCCTTCAGCTACCTGGAAATCCAGATCGATGCCATCTTGTTCGACCTTGACAGATCGGCCACGAAAACCTCCTCCTCACGCCACACACCTGCTTCGTCCGCCTTTGCGGGAAG
>CBDTVQ010000262.1:0-3512 GCA_965364045.1 uncultured Tessaracoccus sp.
CCCCGGGGCCGACGTTGGCTACAGCGCGCGCCAGAGGGTCGCCACCCCTTGGCCACCGCCAATGCACATGGAGGCGAGGCCCCATTCGTGGTCATTTCGGTGGATGTTCTCGATTGTTCGTGCCGTGATGATGGCGCCGGTGGCACCAACCGGGTGGCCCCAGGCAATCGCACCGCCGAGAGGGTTGACCCTATCCGGGTCGAGACCGAGGTCGCGGATGACGGGCACAGCCTGGGCTGCGAAGGCCTCGTTGAGTTCGACCCAGCCGATGTCCGAGACCGACAACCCATTGCGCGCGAGGATCTTCTCGATCGCGAGCTTCGGCGCATATCCCATGATCTCGGGAGCGATGCCGACCTTCGTGAAGTCGACCAGCTCCGCGAGGGGCGTCAAGCCCCGCTCCGAGGCGACGGAGGCCCGGGTGAGGACGATGGCGCAAGCGCCGTCATTGATGCCCGAGGAGTTGCCCGCGGTGACCGTGCCGTCGGGCTTGAAGACCGAACGCATCGCAGCCAGCTTGTCGAGGGTGAGACCGGCTCGGGGGTGCTCGTCCGTGCTCACGACGGTGTCGCCGCGACGGGACGTGATGGTCACGGGCGTGATCTCCGCCGCTACGGCACCGGATGCCAGCGCGTCCTGTGCACGCCGTTGGGATTCGAGGGCGAACTCGTCCTGCTCCTGACGCGATACGCCGTAGCGCTCGGCGACGTTCTCGGCGGTGACCCCCATGGGGTCAAGGCTGAACGGGTCGGTGACCATTGAGAAGGTTCCGTCGAGGAGGGAGCGGTTTCCGAGTGTGGCACCGGTGCGAGCCGAGAAATCCATGAAGGGCTGCGCCGACATGTTCTCGGTGCCCGCGGCAACCACGATGTCCGCCTCACCGACCATGAGTTCCATCGCCGCGAGTGCGACCGCCTGCATGGATGAGCCGCACAGGCGATTGACGGTCATGGCGGTGGATTCGACGGGCGCACCCGCTTCGATCGCAACGCGCCGCGAGATGTAGGCGTCGTGACCTGTGGAGCCCACACAGCCAACGATCCACTCCTCCGGGTCGTTGGGTGTGAGGCCCGAGCGCTCCAGCGCGGCCTTGGCGGCCGTTGCGCCGAGCACGTGAGCAGGCACACCGGAGAGCGACTTCCCGAATGTACCCACCGGGGTCCGTGCATAGCCCAATACGACGATTGGGTCTTCAGTTCTTTTCATTTCTTTCCTCCTCAGTACGATGTCCAGGCGCCATCGATCGGGTAAGAACACCCGCTCATGGACGCCGAGGCTGGCCCGGTCAGGAACAGCGCCAACTCGGCGACTTCCTCTGGTTCGATCAGTCGCTTGACGTGGGCTCGGGCCAGCATGATTTTCGCGATCACTTCGTCTTCGGGCATGTTGTGGGTCTTCGCCTGCTCAGCGATTTGCTTCTCTACCATCGGTGTACGGACGTAGGCAGGATTGACGGTGGTGCTCGTGACACCGTAGGGAGCCCCTTCGAGAGCGACAACCTTGGACAACCCTTCCAAGCCATGCTTGGCCGTTACATATGCCGATTTGAATTCGGATGCCCTGAGCCCATGCGCAGAGGAGAGATTCACGATCCGTCCCCAGTTCTTGGCGTACATGTAGGGCACCGTCTGGCGGATCAGGTACCACGGTGCGTGGAGCATTACCCGCATGATCAGTTCGAACCGCTCAACGGGGAAGTCCTGAATTGGGCTGACGGCCTGGATCCCGGCGACGTTGACCAGAATGTCGATGTCCTTGGGCAGATTACCGATGGCCTCGAAATCCGAAAGATCGCAGACCACCGGCTCGACGCCCGGGAGCTCCGCCGTCAGAGATGCCAGCCCCTCAGCGTTCATGTCGACGGCGACGACGTGGGCGCCTGCCTCCGCAAGTTTGACCGCGGTTGCTCGGCCAATGCCGGACGCCGCACCGGTCACGAGGGCCCTGCGGCCATTGTGATAGTTCTCGTAGATACTCATTGTGCTTGGTATTCCTTTCAGACCAGGCCGGTGGCGTAGTAGAGACCGATGATGACGAAGACGGCAAGCGTCTTGATGATCGTCATGGCGAAGATGTCCTTGTAGGACGACTTGTGGGTGAGACCGGTGACGGCAAGCAGAGTGATGACTGCACCGTTGTGGGGCAGGGTGTCCATGCCACCCGAAGCCATTGAAGCGACGCGGTGCAGGACCTCCAGCGGGATGCCGACGGCGTCGGCCGCATCGATGAACGACTGGGACATCGCCCCGAGGGCGATGACCATTCCGCCGGAAGCTGAGCCCGTGATTCCGGCCAGAGAGGTCACGGTGACGGCCTCGCGGACGAGCGGATTGGGAATGGCCGTGAGGCCGTCGGCGACAATCTTGAACCCGGCGAGTGAAGCGATGACCGCTCCGAAGCCATATTCCGAAGCGGTGTTGAGTGTCGCCAGGAGTGAACCCGCGATGGCCGGCTTCACGTCTTCCGCGAAGTGGCTGCGGATCGTCCGGAATGACGCCACGATGACGAACACGATTGCGAGCAGCAGAGCGCCCAGTACCGACCAGATCGCCACATTCGCTGAGGTCATGACGGTGACGGAGTTGGGCTCGCCGACGACCGTGGACTGGAACGTGGTCTCCTCGCCGAAGAGGCGCGGGATCAATTTCGTAAGGACCAGGTTGACGACGCCGACGATGATGAGCGGTGCGACGGCCAGCAGCGGGTGCGGAAGTTTGTCCCCTTCTTGGAAATGAGCGATCGGTTCGTTCTTGTGTCCCTTGCCATAGCCCTCGCCCGCGGCAGCTGCCTTGCGTCGCTGGCGCTCCAAATACAGCATGCCGGCGATGAACACCAGGATGCCTCCGACGGTGCCCAGCACGGGAGCTGCGTAGGCGGTGGTGTTGAAGAACGTGGTGGGGATGATGTTCTGGATCTGCGGCGTACCCGGGATCGCGTCCATCGTGAATGTGAACGCACCCAGCGCGATGGTGCCGGGGATCAGTCGCTTCGGGATGTCTCCCTGACGAAACATTTCCGCGGCGAATGGGTAGACGGCGAACACGACGACGAACAGAGATACGCCGCCATAGGTCAACAGCGCGCCGACCACAACGATGGTCAGCATGGCGTTGCGAGCTCCCACAACCTTGATCACTGCGGTAACGATCGATCTGGCGAAGCCCGAGATCTCCATGAGCTTTCCGAAGAGCGCTCCCAGGAGGAACACAGGGAAGTAGCTCTTGATGAAACCGACCATCTTGTCCATGAACAGGCCAGAGAAGATGGGAGCCACGAGGCCAGGTGCGGTGAGCAGGACGGCGCCCATGGCCGCGATCGGAGCGAAGAGGATCACGCTGTGGCCCTTGTAGGCCATGAACATGAGGAAGGCCAGCGCTGAGATGACGACGACCAGGGAGTAGAGAGTCATGTGTTTCCTCGCTTTCTCAGACGAGTTCGACGGTGAACGGTGCCTCGGTGCTGCCACGCACCTCGTCCTCCGTGATCCCCGGCGCCAACTGGCGCAGGACGAG
>CBDTVQ010000263.1:0-3510 GCA_965364045.1 uncultured Tessaracoccus sp.
ATCTCGCGGCCATCGCGGCTGGCACCGCCCTGCTCATGTTGCCCGCCGCCACCAGAAGCCATCGATCGCCTGCGTTCATCGACGCTGCCTTCACAGCGGTCTCGGCCATCTGTATCACCGGACTGACCACTGTCGATACGCAGACGTACTGGAGCCCTTTGGGGCAGGTCGTGATCATGGGCCTCTTCCAAGTTGGAGGATTCGGTATCGTCACCGTCGCCAGCTTCCTCACCCTGGTCGCCACCGGTCGAATCTCCCTGCAGGCCTCGCTGGTGGCTGGCCAGGAACTCCACCAACGGAACCTGTCAGACACCTTTCGCCTGCCCGCCCGCATCGCTGCCGTCATGCTCGGGGTCGAAGCGGTCACTGCCGCCGTGCTGACCCTGGGCTTCCGTCGCTACACCGACGACTGGGGTACCGCCATCTGGTACGGCATTTTCCATGCGATCTCGGCTTTCAACAACGCTGGCTTCGCCCTGTTCAGTAACAACCTGATGGGCTTCGTCGGTGATCCCGGCATCGTCGTCCCCATTTGCCTGGCCATCATCCTGGGCGGTATTGGATTCCCCGTCCTGTTCGAACTCGCCCGCCGCCGGCGGACGCGAGGCGCTTCCCACTGGTCAGCACACACCCGATTGACGATCTACGGAACCCTGATCCTGCTCGGGGTGGGGATTTTGGCTTTCGCCCTGTTCGAGTGGAACAACCCTGGCACCATTGGGTCGATGCCGGTCGGTCACAAGTTGCTCGCCGCCCTCGCGGGGGGTGTCTTCCCACGGACGGCCGGTTTCAACACGATTGATTACGGCTCCGCCAGCGAGTCCACCATCGGCGTGTCCTACCTGCTGATGTTCATCGGCGGCGGCTCGGCTGGTACCGCAGGCGGCGTCAAAGTAGGCACCGTCGGGATCGTCATCGCGACCGTTGTGGCTGAAATGCGCGGCGAGGATCAAGTGGTCATCGCCCACCGAGCCATCCCCACCGCCGTGCAGCGTTCGGCGATGGCGATCATCCTCCTCGGTGTCGTCGCGGTGGGCGTGGCCACCTTGCTGATCGTCGTCGATACGCGCTTCACCCTCCAAGAAGTGCTCTTCGAAACCATCTCGGCCTTCGGTACTGTGGGGCTGTCCACCGGCATCACCGCTCAGCTGCGTCCCGAATCCTTGGTTGTCCTGATGATTCTCATGTACGTGGGGCGGGTGGGCACCATCTCGGTGGGAACCGCGCTCGCCGTCCGAGCCCGGCACCGCCGCTACCGACTACCGGAGGAGCAGCCAATTGTTGGGTAGATCAAAGGATCGTCGGATCAGCGATGAGACCGTCCTGGTTGTCGGACTGGGGTTGTTCGGCTCGGCAGTCGCCCAATCCCTCAAGGAAATGGATGTGCCGCTGATCGCCATCACCGACGACCACGCCCAAGCGGTGCACTATGCCGATGACTTCACCCACGTCATCGAGATGGATTCTTCCGACCGCGGAGCTCTTGAACAGATCGGCATATCCAACATCCGTAAGGCTGTCGTCGCGCTCAGCAAGGTGGAACTGTCGATCATGACGGTGCTGGCCTTGTCGGATTCCGGTGTGAAGGAGATCTGGGCGCGGGCCGCCACCAAGGAACACGGCTCGATCCTGGAGCGGATCGGCGCCCACCATGTGATCTATTCCGAAGCTTCCACGGGCCGACGCGTGGCGCACGCAGTGTCGGGCTTCATGATCGATTTCTTCGAGTTCGAGGATGGCTTCGCGATGGCCCGCACTCGGGCACCGCGCACCACTTGGGGCAAGACGCTGCGGGATTCGATGGTGCGCACCGAGACCGACGTCACCGTTGTGGGGGTGAAACGGGCCAAGGAAGCCTTCATCTACTCCGTTCCCGAAACCGTGATCCAGGCGGGCGACGAACTCCTCATCTCCGGAGAAACCACGCAGGTCGAAGCCTTCTGCCGGCTCCGATAGCGCTCTGCAGCGAACGTCCGCGGGGTGATTGCCGAAGCGGCCGCCGTCGGCCGGAAATAGTACGAGCGCCACACACAAGCTGTGGCCGTTGATCACCGCACAGAGGTGTACATGCATGTACAAGGTTGTACAATGTGGGAATGTCAACGATCACTGTGAGCACTGCACGCCGGACGCTTCCAGAGCAGCTCGACCGAGTCGAGGCAGGCGAGGAGATCTCCATCACCAGGCATGGCCGGGTGATCGCATTACTTGTCCGTCCCGACGTGCTCAAGGCGCGACGCGCGCCCAAGGCTTGGGCCGAGGCTGACCGGATTGCAGGTCTGCTGAAGGCCGCCCGCAGTAATCCCCTGCCGCGGCCGGCCGTCTCGCCCGAGAGGGCGGAAGAGTTGGTCGAGGCGGTCCGTGACGCCCGGTCCGGCCGATGACGCTGCTCACCGCCTTCGACGCCGACGTGCTGATCTACGCGGCCGCCGACGGGCACCCTCTGGGAGTGCCCGTGGCCTCGTTGTTTGCCAAGGAGGGTGAGGAATTCGTCGGCATTGGCTCAGTCCTGCTGCTGCCGGAGGTGCTGACCAAGCCGATGCGCGACAACCCAGAGTCAGCTGAGGTCAGGGCGCTCGTGGGCCTGCTGGGACGGCTCGACCTGCGGCCGTTCGATGAGCTGACGGCGCGGCTCGCAGTTGCCCTGGCCGTCTCCTACAGGCTGCGGGCGGCGGACGCCGCCCATCTCGCCACCGCCGTCGCCTCTGGGGCGGACCGGTTCCTCACCAACAATCGCAGGGACTTTCCCACCACAATCGATGAGATCGCCGTCGTCTATCCGGAGGATCTGGCCGACGCCCGGAAGTGAGGGGCCCAACAGCTCTGCGTCGACGGCGCACCACCCACGAGTGTTGTCCCGTCACCTTCACCAGGCAGTGGCGACGCTCACCGCGAGAACCGCGGTGGCGAACATTGCGCAGCCGAACCCGACCAGGATCCCGAGTCCAAGTGCCCTGAGGGTCTCCCAGCTCGTGACCGCGGCCTGACGGAAGTCGCGCATCCGGTACCGGGCGAGATTTTTCACGCCCTCGAAGGGTTGACAGTGCACTCCGGAGGGCGTTGCACTGTTGTTCATGAGCACCGTCGAGTCGCCAGCCCCCAGTGACTCCCGGGGATCCTTCTTCGGCCACCCCCGCATGCTGGCCAACCTGTTCAGCGTCGAGATGTGGGAGCGCTTCTCGTTCTACGGGATGCAGGGGATCCTGCTGTATTACATGTACTTCACGGTCGCAGATGGCGGCCTGGCCATCGACCGCGGGATCGCCACCGGTCTGGTCGGTGCCTACGGCGGTGGGGTCTACCTGTCGACGATCCTGGGAGCATGGCTGGCCGACCGTCTTCTGGGCTCGGAGCGAGTGCTGTTCTACTCCGCGATCATGATCATGCTCGGCCACATCTCCTTGGCCGTGCTGCCGGACGTCACCGGACTGACCATCGGCCTGATCCTGGTGGGGGTCGGCTCCGGTGGACTGAAGGCAAACGCCACGTCCCTGGTCGGCACCCTGTACG
>CBDTVQ010000264.1:0-3509 GCA_965364045.1 uncultured Tessaracoccus sp.
TGGCACTGAGGCAACGATGACGGCCGTCCGGCTGGCTCGCGGCGCCACGGACCGGCCCCTGATCGTGAAGTTCGCGGGTCTCTACCACGGCCACAGCGACGCGCTGTTGGCTGCCGCTGGCTCGGGACTCGCGACCGCTGGCCTGCCCGGATCCGCCGGTGTTACCGCGGCCACGGCCGCTGAAACCATCGTGCTGCCCTACAACGACGTCGCCGCCCTTGAGGAGGCATTTGCAGGGTTCGGGGAGAGAATCGCTGCGGTCATCACCGAGGCCGTCCCCGCCAACATGGGCGTCGTCCCGCCGGCGCCCGGCTTCAACGAGGCCATCCGACGTGTCACCACGCAGCACGGTGCGCTGATGATTTTTGACGAGGTCATGACTGGCTTTCGGGTGGGTCCCGCTGGCTGGTGGGGCGTCGAGGCTGGTCTCGAGAACCCGACGTACACGCCGGACATCTTCACGTTCGGCAAGGTCGTCGGCGGAGGAATGCCTCTGGCGGCTTTGGGCGGCCGGACGGACGTCATGGAGTTGCTGGCACCCGTCGGTCCGGTCTACCAGGCCGGAACGTTGTCGGGGAATCCGCTGGCGACAGCGGCGGGCATCGCGACGCTTCAGCTTGCCGATGACCATGTCTACGACATTGTGAACCGCCGCTCCGCCGAGGTGCAGGCCGCCGTCGGGGCAGCGTTGAAGGAAGCCGGCGTGCCCCACAGGGTGCAAAACGCTGGAAGCCTGTTCTCCGTCTTCTTCCGGGACGAGCCGGTCCGCAACTACGACGATGCCAAGGCCCAGAACACTGCAGCCTTCGCTGCCTTCTTCCACGCCATGCTCGAGGGCGGCGTGGCACTTCCACCGTCAGCTTTCGAGGCCTGGTTCCTCTCGGCGGCCCACGACGACGAGGCATTGCAGAGGATCGTCGAGGCACTCCCGAAGGCGGCCCAGGCCGCTGCCCACGCTGGATGAAATATTGGGTGGTCGTCCGAAACAAGGTGGTCGAGTGGTGGATCGCGAGGAACGAGTGTCGAGACTTTGAAGCCAACAGGCAATAAAGGCAGCGCCGTCGTGAGTTAGAGGCCGAACTCCCAGCCGAAGCCCGACACGACGATCGCACCAACACCCACAATCACGGCACCGATCACCACTGAGAAACACAAGCCCGCCAGCACCTTGCCAATGAGGTGCGGCTCATGTGCTTCGATGTCGGCAGCACCACCAACCCCGTACGAGAGCGCCCGAATGCCCAGGGCGAAAATCATGGGTAGTCCGGCTCCCAGCAGGACGCCGACCAGAAGCACCTGCCCCGCACCCTCGAGGGCCAGAACAATGTTGTTCATACCTTGGCCTTCTTCTTTTTCTTCTTGGGTGCAACGGCCGGGGCGGTGTTGACGTGCGGAAAGGTGGTGGCAGTAAGCAGATCCGGATCCCCTCGAAGATCCTCGGGCACCCAGTCGTCGTTGACGTTCTTGGAATCGATCGGGTTCTTGCGTGAGTGCCAGTACATGAAACTGGCGGACACCACGAGAAGCCCGAACACCACGAGCGTCCCGAACAGCCCACCCAGCGTGTGGCCGATGAGCCACATCAGTGCGCCCACAGCACCCGCGGCCGGAAGGGTGATGGCCCAGGCCATCAGCATGCGCGTGGCCACCTTCCAGTTCACCTTGGATCCGCGTTTGCCGACGCCAGAGCCAAGGATGGAGCCGGTGGCGACGTGTGTCGTCGAGAGGGCGAAACCAAGGTGGCTGGAGGCCAGGATCACCGCGGCAGAGGACGCCTCGGCCGCCATGCCCTGAGGGGCAGAAATCTCCACGAGACCCTTGCCCAGGGTCCGGATGATGCGCCAGCCGCCGATGTAGGTGCCAGCTGCGATGGCCACAGCGCAGGCCACCTTGACCCAGAAGGGGACGGCTTCGAGGTTGGTCCAATGGCCGGTGGCAATGAGCGCGAGGGTGATGACCCCCATGGTCTTCTGGGCGTCGTTGGTGCCGTGTGCGAGGGAAACGAGGGAGGCGGAGCCAATCTGGCCCCAGCGAAAGCCGCTGTTACGGTATTTCTCGGCGACGCCCTTGGTGATGCGAAAGACCAGCGCGGTCCCGAGAGAGGCGACGACGAGCGCGATCACCGGAGACATCAGCCCCGGCAGGATCACCTTGCCCACCACACCGTCGAGGGTCGTGCCGTCTCCGACCCACTTCACGCCCTGGAATCCCAGACCAGCGATCGCTGCGCCGATGAGGCCACCGAACAGCGCGTGGGAGGAACTCGATGGCAGGCCGAAAAGCCACGTCAGAAGATTCCACACTACACCGCCGACGAGGCCGGCCAGAACGATCAACAGGAGTGCTTGGCCACCATCATCGAGGAACTCGGCGCGTGGCGCGCCGCTGGCATCCTGAATGTTGATCACCGCATTCGTCACCGTCAGTGCTACTTCCACCGACAGGAACGCGCCCACGAGGTTCAGAACCGCCGACAGACCCACGGCGGTGCGCGGGGGCAACGCCTTGGTGGCAATGGATGTAGCCATGGCGTTGCCGGTGTCGTGGAATCCGTTGGTGAAATCGAACACCAGGGCGGTGATGACCACAAGCGTGAGGGTCACGAGTTCAGGGCTCACAATGCAACTATGCCTGTTGCTGGCCCAGACTTTGAATCGGGGTCCCAAACTGGCGAAAATTCCTATCCCATCCTCGGGCGAACGGTGCGCCCGCCATCCCGCCTCATGGACTTGTGCCTCCTGCTACGTCGAAACGTCTGTCGCTGAGCAGCCAGGCCATCGCCTACGCTCAGCAGATAGGAAGGGAGCCCCAGCATGCGCGTGCTGATCGCACCGGACTCACTCAAGGGCACCTGTACTGCCAAAGATGCCGCGAACGCTATTGCAGAGGGCTGGCGCAGTGTCCGACCCGACGACGAGCTCATCCTCATTCCCCTCGCCGACGGCGGCGAGGGAACCCTGGACGCCGTGGAGGCAGCCCTCGAAACGGAACGTCGTACAGCAGAAATCACCGGTCCTCAAGGCCGACCAATCACAGCCGACTGGCTCATGCTCCCCACCGGTGAGGCGGTCATCGAACTGGCCCAGGCCGCTGGTCTTCCGCTCATGCACCCACTCGATCCCATGGACGCCACGACCCGAGGTGTGGGAGAGCTGATCAAGATCGCCATGCAGGCAGAAGCTACCTCGCTCACCGTCGCACTTGGAGGCTCGGCCACCACCGATGGAGGTACCGGTTCACTCGCTGCACTCGGACTCCAGCTCTTCGACGACGCGGGCCTCCCACTCCCCGATGGCGGGGGAGCGCTCCGACGACTCTCCTGGATCGACGATCTCGACCTGCTCCCGCCACCCGCAGGGGGGGTCCGCCTCCTCACCGACGTCACCAACCCCCTCCTCGGGCCCGACGGAGCCGCAGCGGTCTTCGGCCCCCAGAAGGGGGCGGCCCCGCACCAGGTCGACGAGCTGGAAGCAGGTCTCAACGGGTTGTCGGAAGTATTCGGGGCAGAC
>CBDTVQ010000265.1:0-3501 GCA_965364045.1 uncultured Tessaracoccus sp.
TTCTGGGCCTGGGTGCGCTCAGTGTCCCCACCGTCGATCTCCAGCTTTCGCTGCCCAACTCCGGCCAGCACGAAGCAGATGCGCAGGATCGCATTGCCTACGACCTCATTGACGAGTACTTCGGCCCCGGTTTCAACGGCCCGCTCGTCGTGACGGCCGACATCATCGGCTCCACCGATCCACTTGGCCTCATGAACTCGCTGAAGAGCGACATCGAGGACATCGACGGCGTGGCCTCGGTCCCGCTGGCCACCCCCAACCAGAACGCCGACACCGGCCTCATCCAGATCATCCCCACCACCGCCTCCGATGATCCGGCCACGGCCGAGCTCGTCGAGCGACTCCGGGACATGACTGATGTCTGGGAGGAGCGCTACGGCGTCGAGACCGCAGTCACCGGCTTCACGGCCGTCCAGATCGACGTCACCGACAAACTCGGTGGCGCACTCCTGCCCTTCGGGCTGCTCGTCGTGGGACTGTCGCTGGTGCTGCTGGCGGCCGTCTTCCGATCCGTGGCCGTGCCGATCAAGGCCACCGTCGGATACCTGTTCAGCGTTGGTGCAGCTTTTGGCGCCACAGCCCTGGTCTTCAACGACGGCTTCCTCCGGCAGCTGATCAACCTGGAGCAGCCGATGCCCGTCATCAGCTTCCTTCCCATCCTCGTGATGGGCATCCTGTTCGGCCTGGCCATGGACTACGAGGTGTTCCTCGTCAGCCGTATGCGCGAGGAGTACGTGCACGGCAAGAGCGCCATCGACGCCATTCGCGACGGCTTCGTCGCATCCGGCCCTGTGGTGATGGCGGCCGCCATCATCATGTTCTCCGTGTTCGCGTTCTTCGTGCCCGAAGGCATGGGGCCGATCAAGCAGATCGCCTTCGCGCTCGCTGTGGGCGTGGCCGTGGACGCGTTCCTGGTGCGGATGACGCTCGTGCCGGCGGTGATGGCACTGCTGGGGGACAAGGCCTGGTGGCTGCCGAAGTGGCTGGACAAGATCCTGCCCACGTTCGATGTGGAGGGCGAGGTGCTCACGCACAAGCTGGAAATGGCGAACTGGCCCGGCACCGATGACCTCGTGTACGCCGAGCGTCTCGCCGTTGAGGGCATCGTCAACCCCATCGATCTGGCGGTCCCCGCCGGAGCAGTGGTGGGCATCATCGGCCCGGTGGGCGCGCGCACCGGTGCTGTCATGGCACTCACGGGGCGGTTGGAGACCACATCCGGTCGCGCCCGGGTGGCGGGTGAACTCCTGCCACAGTCGGCCGCCACCGTCAGACGGCGCACCTATCACGTGGATCTTGCTGTGGCCCGCGATGTGCCTCGTTCTCTGAAGGACATCACGCCCCGCCGGGGGAGCCTTGTGGTGGTCGATTCCATCGACGTGGCGGGCACCGCCGCCGAGCGAGCGGAACTCTCGCGACTGGTGGACGCAGCCCGCAGCCAACAGAACTTCGCCCTTTTCCTGTGCGCCTCGAGCGCCGCACCCCTTGAAGACTTCCAACCCGATGGCACCATGACCGTCGCCGAATCCAACCTGCAGGAGAGCAACGCATGAGGCCCGAGAGCACACACGCCGGTCACCGCGTGAGCTGGCCCGCCCTGGTGGCACTGATCCTGGTGCCGCTCCTGGCGGTGGCAGCCTTCATCACCCTGGGGGGCGACAGGAACGACGATCGCGTCAGCGCCGCCGTCGTCAACCTCGACGAGGCCGTTGAACTCGACGGTCAGTTGGTCCCGCTGGGCCGTCAACTGGCCGGCGCCATTCTGGAGCGCGACGGCGACAACATCAGCTGGACGCTGGCCGATGCCAAGAACGCCAGCGACGGTCTCAGGAGCGGCGAGTATTCCGCCGTCGTCACCATCCCACGGGAGTTCTCCGCGGCCGCCACGTCGTTCAGCCAAAACGATGCGGACACTGCCCGGCAGGCCACCGTCGTCGTGAGTACTTCCGACAACGCTCCGGTCACGGATGCGGCAGTCGCTCAGGAGATCGCGCGGTTGGCTGCGGACACCATCAACTCCCAGCTCACCGAGGGCTATCTGGACGGCATCTACGTGGGCTTCAACGAGGTGGGGGACCAGTTCACCACCATCGTCGACGGTGCCACTCAGCTCTCCGACGGCGCCTCAGAGCTCGCAGACGGCACCGCTCAAGCATCTGATGGAGCCACCCAGCTCGCGGACGGCCTCATGACGCTGTCTGACAACTCCAAGGAACTGGTGGGTGGCGGCGAAGAGCTCGCCGACGGCGCAGGTCAGTTGGCCGACGGCGTGGGCCAGCTCTCCACCGGGGCAGACGGTCTTGCGTCCGGGGCGTCCCAGCTCGCCAGCGGTGTGAACCAACTCGCCCCTGGGGCGAATGCTCTGGCACGCGGAGCTGCCGACCTGAACACGGGTGTCTCGGAGCTTGCCACGGGCGCCTCGGGTCTGGCCTCCGGTGCATCGGACCTGAACGCAGGCATCTCCGAGTTTGCCCGGCAGACTCCACAGCTCGCCGACGGCGTGGACCAGCTCGCCACCGGTGCGAAGCCTCTGCTTGGCACGGCCATCCCGGAATACACGACCGGCGCCAAGGAGGCTCTTCAGGGTGTCTCCGGAATCAAGTTCGGCATCGACGAGATTCTCGCGGGCGTCCTTGGAACCCCGGATGCTGACGGCGACGGCGAAGCCGTCGGACCGGGTGCCGCCTTCGAGCCGCTGATCGCTGGCTCACGGCAGGTTGCGGACGGCGCGGCTGCAACCGATGCAGGCATCAAGGACTTGTCTGACGGCATCCAAAATGTGGACGCCACACTGCAGTCCTACGCCACCGGGGATGTCAGTCCTCCGGAGCAGGCACTGGCCGGCGCTGCCCAGATCAAGGCGGGATACGTATGCCCCGAAGGTACCGATGAACAAACCTGTGACCTGCTGACGCAGACCTTCGAGGCCGGCGTGGACGGTGGTTTCACAGCCGGCTTCCGTGCGGGCACCGGAACCGGCTCAGCGGCGCTGAACTCTCCTGACCCGGACACCGGCACTTCGCTCAAGGATGGAGCCGTGGAACTTGCCGAAGGCACCGAGGTCCTGGCCGCAGGTGCCACCGACCTCGCCGACGGCGTCGAGTCCCTTCCAGCCCAGATCCGAGCAGGCACGGAGGAACAGCTCGAAGAACTCATCTCGGGTCTGCAGGAGCTTTCAGCAGGTGCCGGAACGCTGATCACGGAGGCGCAGCCGCTGGTTGACAACGCCGACGAGCTCGGCGCCGGTTCCACCCAGTTGCTTAGCGGTATCAATGAACTGAACACCCAGGTCTCGGCCCTGCCTGCTGGCGTCGCCCAGCTTGCAGGGGGTTCATCCCAGCTGGCCGACGGCGCTTCCCAGCTCTCTGGTGGCGTGTCGCAGCTCTCGGGCGGCACCTCGCAGTTGGCTGGCGGTGCGTCGCAGCTCGCTGGTGGCGTGCGACAGCTCGCCGGAGGCGCAGATGAGCTCAGCAGCGGCGCGTCCCAGCTCGCCGGCGGAGT